>RFHO01000154.1 GCA_003696385.1 Planctomycetota bacterium
CCGCCGGGAACGCCGTCTGGGACGAAGCTCCGGCTGCGCGGCAAGGGCGTGCCGGATCCGCGGACGGGGAAGCGGGGCGACCAACTGTGTCAGATCAAGATCGTGCCGCCCAAGAAGCTCACGCCCCGCGCGCGGGAGTTGCTCGAGCAACTGGCGGCCGAACTTCACGAGAATCCGCGTCGGGGGTTGTGGTGACGCGGTGCCGCGGGAGACGGCGTGCAATGACCCATCGCCGTCGGCCAGGGGGCCGGGGATCACGTCGTGCAACCCTTGGGCGACCTTCGGCACGCCCGGCGCCAGCGCGTCCGGCGTGCCCCACCGGACATCGTGCGGAGCTCAGCGGTTGGCCAGCCATTGCCAGATCCACAGCATGGCCGACAGGACAAGCGAGAGCAGCAATGAGCTGACAATTGGGATGTAGACGCGGACATGGTCCGACTCGTAGTAGATGTCGCCGGGCAGTCCGCGGAAACCCACGCGTCCGGCGAGCATCAGCAGCCCGCCGATGAGAAGCAGAACGAGCCCGAGAAAGAACAGGGTTCGGCCGACTTCGAGCATCTTCACCCTCGTTGCCTCGTACTGCGGAGTCGGCGCGGCGATTTCGCCACGACCGATGCGGATTCGGAACGAGGGCATTATAGATGACCGGCCGCGCTCGCCGAGTGGCCGGAGCGACCGTCCGACCAACGCTCGATCTCTGTCGTGGTGCGGAAAGGAATGCGGTCGGGACGCACCACCGGTATTTCGGCGGCCGCTGTGTCGTCGCCGATTATTCGACGGTCACGCTCTTGGCCAGGTTTCGCGGTCGGTCGACGTTGCAGCCGCGCAGCACGGCGATTTCGTAGGCCAGCAATTGCAGCGGGATCACGGTGACCAGCGGTTGCAGGTATTCCTCCACTTCAGGGACGAAGATCACGTCGTCCGCCATGGCGGCGACTTTCTGGTCGCCCGGGTTGGCGATGGCGATCACCGGACCGCGTCGAGCTTTCACCTCCTCGAGGTTGCTGACCACCTTCGGATAGACACCGGACCGCGTGGCGATGACGACACTGGGTGTGGATTCGTCGATCAGCGCGATGGGTCCGTGCTTCATCTCCGCGGCGGGATAGCCTTCGGCGTGGATGTAGCTGATTTCCTTCAGTTTCAGCGCCCCCTCCAGCGCCACCGGAAAGTTGTACAGCCGTCCCAGGTACAGGAAGTTTTCGAATTCGCAGTACCTGCGGGCGATGTCCTTGATCTGCTCGTAGCATTCGAGCGTTTCCTGAACCTGGCCGGGAATCGCTTTGATCGCGGCAATCATTCGTTTTCCGGCGCCGTAGGACAGGTGCCGCATGCGGCCGAGATACAGCGACAGCAGCGTCAAGGCCATCACCTGCGAGGTGAAGGCCTTGGTGGAGGCGACACCGATTTCGGGGCCGGCGTGCAGGTAGATGCCGCCGTCGGCTTCCCGCGCGATGGTCGAACCGACGACGTTGCAGATGGCCAGAGTCGGATGACCTTTCCGCTTACACTCGCGCATTGCGGCGAGCGTGTCGGCCGTTTCACCGCTCTGAGTGATGGCAAACACCATCGTGGTCTCGCTCAGCGGCGGGTTGCGATAGCGGAGTTCGCTGGCGTATTCGACTTCGACCGGGATGCGAGTGAACTCTTCCAGCAGATATTCGCCCACCAGGCCGGCGTGCCAGCTCGTGCCGCACGCGGTCAGCACGATCCGATCGATCCGCCGCAGCTCGATCGGTTCCATGTTCAAGCCGCCGAATTTGGCGGTCGCTTCGTCTTCGTTGAGCCGACCGCGCATGCAGTTTTGCAGCGTCGTGGGCTGTTCGAAAATCTCCTTCAACATGTAGTGTGGGTAGTCCCCCAGCTCGATGTCGTCGACGTTCTGCTGGAGTAACTGGACGGACGGCGTCTGCCGGCCTTCTTCGCGGTGGTAAAGTTCGAAATCGTCGGCCGTCACCAACACGATCTCGCGGTCGTCGAGATAGACGACTTCTTCGGTGTACCCGACCAATGGTCCGGTGTCGCTGGCGATCATGTGTTCGTTGCGACCGATGCCGACCACCAGCGGACTGCCGTTGCGCGCGCCGATAAGCATTTCCGGGTAGTCGCGGAACAGGACGACCAGACCATACGTGCCATGGAGCTGTTCCACGGTCCGCTCGACCGCCCGCAGACAGAGCTGCCGGTCGCTGAGCTTCTCGGAAAACTTCAGTTCCTCACGGAGGTTCTGGGCCACCAGATGAGCGATCACCTCACTGTCGGTGTCGCTGCGAAAGACGAATCCCAACTGCTGCAATTGCTCACGCAACGTGACGTAGTTTTCGATCACGCCGTTGTGTACGAGCACGACTTCGCCGTTGCCGCCGACGTGCGGGTGGGCGTTCACGTCGGTGGTTTCGCCGTGCGTCGCCCAACGCGTGTGGCCGATTCCGACGTTCCCGGAAACGGGATGCTTTTCGAGAAGTCGACGGAGATCGTCCACTCGTCCGGCCGTCTTGCGGACCTGTAGGCGTGCCCCGTCGGAGACGGCGATCCCGGCCGAATCGTAACCGCGGTATTCCAGACGCCGGAGTCCTTCGATGAGAAACTCGGCGGCGTCCCGGTGTCCGATGTATCCGACGATGCCACACATCGAAATCGCGCTCCTTCGCGATGCGTAGTCGGGTTGCGTCGTCCGGTGACGAGCGATTTTTGGGGGCGTTTCGCCTCGACTGGTGGGCGGCGCACGGCGTGGCTTGTTGCCGGGTTGGCCACAGCAACGGTGTCTTGCGAACCGCTCGAGGAAGGGAACGGGGGAGGGGCAAAGGTCGGGGAATGGATGCGTCTGTTTGGTGTCGTCTCGACCGCGGCCGCCCGGGGACCGTCATCGGTCGTGGGATTTCGTGTGCACTGAGTCGCGGTGTCCCGGCGTCGTCCGACTGATCGAACGGCAAAGGCTAGTGCAGGCCTTCGTGTTGCGTCAACAGGGATTTGGGGAGGCAGGCGGCGAGTGGTCTCGAGGTGTGAACTCCGGCGGCGTCGACTGCGGGCGCGGTGAACAGGTTCCGACACCCGGAGACTTCCGTCGTCCTGTACGCCTTCCTGTGCCGATCGCTCCATTCTGCAACGGACCGGCGGTGCACGGAACGTGTTTCGCCGTTGTGGTGGCGGACGGCGGCGATTCTTGTCAAAGGCGGATGGCGGCGATAACGTACCGCTCTACCGCGGGGTGACGGGGTGCCGAGCCGGCTGCGGCGGGTGGTGGCTGTTCGCCAGGTGTGTGGCGGTGTAGCATGACGGTGCCGGTCGCGCCGGCGACGGCGGCAGCCAGCTGCGGGCGCGGGGCGGCTGTCGAAGCGGGGGCACGAACAACCGGGCGGCCGTTCGCGGATCTCGCCGGACCGGGCGGGAAAGCCGTTCCCGCGGCTCGGCGGGGCGCCGCGGTACGCTGGCGATCGACACAGTGGTTTCCAATGCGATTCCACTTGCGCCACGGTGCATTGCGATCGCGGCCGGAGTGGCGGAATTGGCAGACGCGCTGGATTCAAAATCCAGTGGGCTTTTCGCCCGTGTGGGTTCGAGTCCCACCTCCGGCAATGCATTTTCTCCGGGTGGCGGCCGCTTTTGCGTTCTCAAAGTGGCGTTCTGCCACTGCGTAATGATTCGGAGCCGCGCTCGTGCGCGGTGGCGCGTGTCGCCGGCCATCAGGTTGGGTCTTGACGCCACCACCCCAGTTGCAGAACGCCGTGGCGCGGTTACTCCGGAGTCTTCGAACGATTTGTCGTACGCCACTTCTGCGCCGTTTCATGGGCTGCGATCCAGTCGATCGGATCGTTGACGGCCCAACAGCGTTCGGAGCGTGACTGCAAGAGCCAGCGGTCCAGTCGTTCGGTCTTGGGACCTTGGCGAACGGCCAGGATAGTGGCCTGCGGAGCTGCTCCGGGGCACAGCCCTCCGGTGCAAGGGAGCCCGAGCGCCCGGCATCCATTCCGGCTGGCGAGCGGCAGCAACGCGGTCAGCGGCAATCGGCTCGAGCCAAGCAGGAACCGCAGTTCGTTCAGTAACGAGAGGTCGGGGTTGGAGGCACGGCTGTCGGTTCCCAGCGCAACGTTGACGCCCAACGCTGCAGCCCGCGGCCACGGGTGGGTTGGGTGACCGAAATGGGCGTGCGTGCGCGGACAGTAGACGAGCGAGAATTGCTCGCGGCCTCGGATGAACTGCAGTTCGACTTCGGTCAGGTGGTTTCCGTGGATCAGCAGCACCCGCGGAGCGTCGGCGAGCTGTTCGAGCAGTTCGAGGTGCGTACGCGGCGTGGCGAAACTCGTTGCGTCGCAGACGCCCAGCCGCTCCAGGAATTCCCGCAGTGGACCGGTTCCGCGGGCCAGCAACTCGCGCTCGGCGGAAAACTCCGCGAAGTGCATGGCCAGCGGGACGCCGGCGCGTCGGGCCAGGTCCACGCACGCGGCCAGAAGGTCGTCGCGGACGGAATAGGGAGCATGCGGGCTCAATGCCAGCATGAAGTCGATCCCCGGCGACTTGACCGTTGTTGCTTCTGCGCGAACGGATCGTGTGGTCGTTTCCGCAGAGCCGGCTGAGGTGGGATCGGTGCTGCGACCACCGTTTCCATGCTCTCCACCGGATACATGCCGTTGCGCCGTGCGGATCGCGGCTTTGACCGAATCGTCGCGCAGCCCGATCAGCTCGCGAAACACGAGGCACTGCAGCTTTGCGGCGATGGTGTGTGGCATGTGTGCCGCAGCGGCCGCCGCGGCGTAGTGCGAGAGTTCACAGGTGGCGATTTCGCCGACCGCGGAAGTGCCGGCGGCCAGGGTTTCGCGGATCCCGCGCGCGAGTAATTCGTGACGCGGACAATGCGTGTTCCGCCGGTGTCGAATGACGGCGTGCAACCAGTCGGTCGGTTGTCGATCCACCACAATCGGCGTGCCAAGGTCGCTGAATTCCCAGTGCGTGTGGGCGTTGACGAGCGGCGGCAGCGCGACGGCATCACCGAAGTCCAGCACGCCGCACTTGCCAGCCAGCCGGCGGAATGGTTCGACGGCGACGATCTGGTCCCGGCACAGCAGTACGCCGCCGTCCGGGATGGGATCGCCGCGATCCGGAACGACCCACCGGAAACGAAAGAGCCATTCATCCACCGTTCCGCTCCAATCACCACGACGACCCGTCGGGAACTGCACCGGCCCCGGCGGCGATGTCACGCCAGCCCACGAAGCCCTTGCTGCAGGCCGCGATTGCGTCCGGAATCGCCGATCGGCTGCGGGCGACGCGGCAGCGTAGCAGATGGTCCAATCGGCGCCATGCGTGTCGCATTCGCCGCCGACCGGCGCGTGTGCAGATTCCACGCGATCCCGCGGAGTTCGCCGCCGTCAGCGAGCGGAAGGCACGGCAGATGCGACCGCCGTGCCGCTGTGTTTGTGCCTCCATTGTCACAAGCCGTGTATGATTGTGCGCACCCGTCGCATTGGCGGGCGGTCGGCCGCCCGGTTGCGGCGCCGATGTTTTCGGGTGTGGCGGCATTGGAGATTCGGTCATGCTGGCGCAGCTGTCGACGTTTTCGTTGCTGGGAATCGAGGCGCACCCTGTTCAGGTGGAAGTCGACATATCGCCTGCCAGCCTTCCGAAAACGGTTCTGGTCGGACTTGCCGAGCAGGCGGTGCGTGAAAGTACGCATCGGATCGAGCGTGCCTTGGTGAACTGTGGGTATGAGCGTCCGATCGAGCGGATCGTCATCAACTTGTCGCCGGCGGACCTCCCCAAGGACGCGGCGTCGTTCGATCTGCCGATCGCGCTGGGGTTGTTGGCCGCCAGCGGCCAGGTGGCGTCGGATCGCTTCGGCGAGTACGCGGCGGTGGGGGAGCTGGCGCTGGACGGAACGTTGCGGCCGGTCAAAGGCGCGTTGTCGATGGCCTTGGCAGCGCGGGCGCAGGGGTGTCGCGGGCTGGTCGTTCCGATTCAGAACGTGCGGGAAAGCGCGGTTGTGGAAGGCGTGGAAATCATTCCGGTGGCATCGCTCACGGAGGCGGTCGGCCTCTTCACCGAACAGCTCGAGATTCTGCCGGCGGATTTTTCATGGGATGCGGCGTTCGAGCGGATGTTGCAGCACCCGGTGGATTATTCGGACGTGAAGGGGCAGGAATCGGCGAAGCGGGCAATGACGGTGGCGGCGGCGGGGATGCACCACCTGCTGATGATCGGGCCGCCGGGGACGGGCAAGACGTTGCTGGCCAGCCGATTGCCGACCATCCTGCCGCCGCTGACGCCGGAAGAGAGCCTGGAGACGACGCGGATCTGGAGCGCCGTGGGGCGGCTGGCGAGCGACGAGCCGCTGGTGGTGCATCGTCCGTTCCGGGCTCCGCATCACACCATCAGCGAAGCCGGCCTGGTGGGTGGCGGCAGCACGCCCACGCCCGGTGAGATCAGCTTGGCGCACAACGGCGTGCTGTTCCTGGACGAGTTGCCGGAATTCAACCGGCGGACGCTCGAAGTGCTTCGACAGCCGCTGGAAGAGAATCGTGTGACGATATCCCGCGCGATGGGCAGTCTGACGTTTCCGGCCAATGTGATGCTGGTTGCGGCGATGAATCCGTGTCCCTGCGGTTATCGGGGGGATCTCCGCAAAACGTGTACCTGCAGCCCGGTGCAGGTGGAGCGGTACCTGGCGAAGATCAGTGGTCCGTTGCTGGATCGCATCGACATCCACGTCGAAGTGCCCGCAGTGCCGTTCCGCGAACTGTCTGCGCAGCGGACGGGAACGACCAGCGCCATCATGCGGGAACAGGTCCTTCAGGCTCGGGAGATGCAACACCGGCGTTTTGCAAACAGCCCGATCAAGGTCAACGCAAAAATGAGCCCACGGGATCTGCGGAAGTACTGCCGTTTGACAACCGATGCGGAAACGCTGTTGAAGGCGGCGATGGACGAGATGGGCCTGTCGGCCCGGGCCCACGACAAGATTCTCCGCGTCGCTCGGACGATTGCCGACCTGGAGACGGCGGACTTGATCGACGCCGTCCACATCAGCGAGGCGATCAGCTATCGAACGCTGGATCGTCGTTACTGGGGATGACCGACCGTGTCCGCGCGGCTCGGAACTGCCGGGAGGCCGACGCGGCGGGATCTGTGTCGGTGGTTCGACGACATCTCGTGGAGCGACACGGCCGGCCGAGCGGATTATGAGGTCAGGAGGTTTTTTTCGGATGGCGACAGAGCGCGATCCGGGCAGTGTAGCGGAAGGACGACCGGGCAGGGACGGTCGCGGGGATCCCATTTGGCGGATGGTCGACCTGCTGCGTCCTGTGGACCGATGGCCGGCTGAGGAGTTGTTTCAGACGTTGGTGGAGCGCGGAGGAGTCCGCGTCGAGCGGATCGTGTCGACGGGCCAGGTGAGCCCCGAGGGAGGGTGCTACGACCAGGCTTGGGACGAGTGGGTCGTGCTGCTCAGCGGAGAAGCCGTCATCGAGTTCATGGATGGCGCAGGACGGGTGGTCTTGCGTCCCGGTCAGGCGGTGTTCATTCCTGCGCATTGTCGGCACCGCGTGGCGTGGACACCGCCGGATGTGCAATCGATCTGGCTGGCCGTTCACTTTCCGGCATCGGCCAGTGCCGAGTGAACGCGACGATGGATGTGCCGGCGCGGGAAGCACGCCGTCGTGTTTGGACCGTGCGGCCGGGGCTGAATACTGTGGTGAAGACGATTGTTTGTGTCCGTCAGGCTCCGGCGAAGCAGACGGCCCGCCCGATGCGCGTTTCCAGTGCTGCGTGTACAATGGGCGTGCGTTGCGGGCAAGGAGTGACGTTCGCGGCCGCCGGTGTCGCAGTTGCATGCGACGCGGGCAATGGCGTGTCGATCGACCGGGTCAAGGGCCGGCCGCACGTCGTGGTGGCCGCGTTCGTCGGCCTTTGAGCACGGCGAGGCGCAGCGGTGGCGCGGGGTGTTTGGTTCGACGTGAGGTGTGCCATGACGCGAGCGATTGGTGACGAAAGGCGTGGCAGGTGGTGCTTCGGGGTGCTGACGGCGCTGGCGCTCGGCATGCTGCTTCCGCTCGGCCCTGCGGCGGGTGCCGCCAAGGGAGCCGCGAAAGCCGTTGCGGGCAGGAACGCCAAACCGCCGGCCAAGAAAGCGGCGAATTCGAAAACGAATACCAAGAAGAAGTCCGGAAGCAACAACGGGCTCTCGCAGGCCGTAACGCGGGCGCGGCAGGTGCTGCAGGGTGCGCTGTCGGCTTTGCTGCAGGCGGAGCAGCAATTGGTTGCCGCCAACCGTCGCTATCAGGAGCTTCGCGCGCGGCTGCTGGGCGCATCGCGCCGCCGCACGTCCGAAGCAGGGCTGTCGCGGGACGAGCGGGAACTGCTGGAGCTTCAGCAACGGTTGAACGCTTTGCGGGCGGAGATCGTCGAGCGCGTGCACAAGACGAAGGAATACCAGGAGCTGTCCAGACAGGTCCAGCAAGCCAGGGAACAGTTGGAGAAGGCCCGCAAGCGGCCCGACGTCGATCCGGCGGAATTGCTTGTTCTTTCGCGCGAATACGCCCGCCTGCATGCCTCGCTGACGGGGATGGAAACACTGGCGGCGAACAAGGACGGACGCTACCGGCAGTTGAGGGACGAGCTGCTTCAGCGTGGCAAATCGATCGGGCAGGCGAGGCGGAGCCAGCGCGATGCCGTCAAGGCCGATCCGGAGGTCCAGCAGCTCGTGCAGCAGGTCCAGCAGGCCAAACAGGCCATTGCCCAAGCGGAAAGGCAGCTCGCGGCGCGTCGCCGGCAGGTGCAGCTCGCCGAGATGCAACTGGCGCAGGTGGTGCAAGCCGCTCAGATCGCCGCCGCTCGGCAGAAACTCCAGCAGCAACGTCGCGGTCGTGGCCGGCGTGGAGGTGGGAGGTCGCGGAAGCGGTCCGCTGGGCGGAAGCGATGATGCGATTGCGGCGGGCATCGCGGCGACGGAAAACGCGGACGCGGTGCAACAGCCCGTCGGAGGCCGGCCTCGTCTGGTGGGGGGGCTTGGCGGGTGGTGCCTGCGACGGCCGTTCGTTCAACGGCCGTAGAACTGTGACAGGTCGATCTCACCCTGTGTCAGGACGGGCAGTTTGCCGTTGGGGCAGAAGTGTGACAGGGCCACGCTGCGCGCCTGGTTGTACGTGCCGACGGCGTCCGGACGGACGAGAAAGATCACGCGTCCTTTGGGGTTCTGGGCGACCTGGTCGAGCAACTGCAGGAAGCGTTTGTCGCTGGCGATGTCGCTGCGACGGATGCGGTGAGCGGGTTTGCCGTCTTCAAACACGACCAGGCCCGTTGCGTTGCATTCGACGAACACCGGGTCGATGTCGACTCCCGATCCTGCCGGACGAACGACCGTGCGAGGTGCCGCCGGGGGCGCCTTGCGGCGTTTCAGTTCCGCCCGCAATTCCGCCAATTGTTTCTTGATGCCGTCCGGGTCGGATTGCAACCTCTTGATCGTGTCGTTCAACTGATTGAGCTCGGCGAGCAATGCCACGGCCTGATCGTCGATGGCGGCCAGCTCGCCCTGTTCGGTTTTCAGCCGCTGCAACTCCTCGGCCGCCTGCCGCACGGTCTGCGCCTTGGCCGCCAGTTCTTGCAGTTGTCGGATTTTGATCTCCAGTTCCTGAATGCGTTCCTGCAAGCGTGCGAATTTCTCGGCCCGCTCTGCGCTGTGCCCTTCCGGGTTGTCCATCTGGCCCAAGGCGAGTGCCGTGATCAGCAGCGTCAACACACCGATCACACAGGCCAGGATGCTGAGAAACGGGAACAGCGAGACGCCTTCGTCCTCACGTTGCTTTCGGCGGCTCATCGCTTTCCTCGCGAGTCACGGTAATTGGACAGATGCGCTCCGGCCGTCGGTGACTGCCCGGTGTGTTGCCGCGCCGTCGCGTGCGCCGACGGGTGAGCAGTCACGATCCCATTCCTTTCGTGTGGTTTGCTTGTTCCGGCGTCAGTGGCGTGCATCTGGGCGCATCCGGCGGGACGCACGTCTCGGTGCGTGCATATCGGCGCACACATCGCGGTGATGTGCCGCTCTGCCCGCCGGCGCGACCGATTCAGCGTCGGCCGAACAGTCCCCAGCCGCGGCGGCGGGTACGTCGCCCAGGCGACGGGTGACCATCGCCGGCTTCGGTGCGTGCCGTTGCCTGACCAGCGTCGCTGTGCGCTAGCTGAGCCAACGTCGTGTTCAACTGGACGAGCACTTCGCTCACCGACTGCAACGTGCCGTTCAACTGGCTGGTGCTTTGGGGGAAGCTGTCCGCGAGGAGTTCCCTCGTGGCCTGTGCGGTTTGCGTCAGTTGCTGGAAGGCCGTGTCGGCCTGCTGGGCCGCCGTCGTCAATTGCGTTGCCAGTTCGGCGTGGCGCGTGGCGAGTTCGGCGTGGCGCTCTTCCCAGGATCGCAGCGACTGGTCGATGCGGTCACCGATGCGGTCGACGATGCTTTGCTGAAGGGAGCCGAGCCGTTCCTGCAGGCGGGAGAAATCCTGTGCCACCTGCTGGGCCGTCTGGGCGATGCTTTGCTGCGATTCGTGGATTCGTCCGGCCAGGTCACGCTGTTCGGACAGCAATTTGGATGTGGCGGCCTGAAATTCGGCAAGTTTTTGCTCGTATTTTCGCAACAGCCGGCCGTCGAGCCGATCGAACCCCTGGGCCACGTGATCGGTGAGCGTCTTGCCGAGGGATTCGAGCTGCTGCGTCCATTTGCGCAATTCGGCGTGATGCGGAACCATTGCGGCATCGATGGCCCGTTCAATCTGCTCGAGTCGGTTGCCGTCGGCCTGCTGCGGTTGCGCGTCGCCGCGGAGGCGGAGCAGCAGGTTTTCGTTGCAGTATTCGTCGACCCAGTTGAGCAGATCCTCTTCGGCCTTCTGCAGAGAGCTGGTCGGAAACATCACCAGCATGCTCATCACCAGTGCCACCAGCGTGGTATCGAAAGCGGTCGAAAGCCCGCTGGTGACGTTATTCAACGACTGCTTCAGCACGGCGATGTCCTGGGCGGCGTCCATTGACCCGGAAAAGCCGCCGACCGCCGCGCTGATACCGATCACCGTACCGATGAACCCCAGGATGGGAATCGCCCAGATGAAGACCTTCAGGATCGTATAGCTGCTGGCGACGGCGTTCGCATCGATGTCCGACTGCGTGGCCATCCGGGCCGCGACCTCCGCACTGTTGCGGGTGACCCGGAAGTGCTCCAGACCGCGGAGGACGCGGTTCACCAGAAAGCTGTCGGCCGCCTCGGTCGGCAATCCGTTGATGTGTTCCACGAATGCGTCGATGTTTTCGGGTGTGATGTCCCGGGCGATGCTCGTGGGCAGCAGATCGAACAGCATCGTTTCTTTCTGGATGCTGAGCTTGCGCCACTTGAGCACCAGAATCGCCGCTGACCAGCTCATCAGGAAGACCAGCGCGAAGGGAACCCAGCCCCGCTTGTAGAACAGTTCGCCAAGGTACCAGTCGCGGAAGGGAAACAGTACGACCAGGAACACGACGGACAACGCTGCTCCGTAAAGGGCGCTTTGCAGCGGATGAACGTCGGTCCCTTCGAAACGGTGTGTCCTGGCGCGGCTCCGCGGTCGACCGTGTCGCGCCGCTGCCGACCGTGACGGAGTGCGGCTCGATGCGGCCGGGCTCCCCGACGGCTCAAAAGGCAGTGAAACACTCGCCCCACCGGGTGCCGGCGCGTTTGAGGCAGCCTGTTCGGCAGACGGCGGTGTGGGCGGCGCCGGGCGTGGCGCTTCGTCCGCCGCGCCGTCCTCCGGAGCGCGAACGGTCATGGATTGCCGACAATACGGACAGCGCACGCGACGTCCGATGTTCTCTTCCCGGACTTTCAGGCCCTTGCCACAGTGCTCGCACGCGAACTGAAAATACATGTCTGATACCCGTGGCTTCGTGTCGTTCGAGCGACTGTCCCGGAAAGGACGGACCAGGAAGCCCCGTCGGCGGCGGAGTTCAAGACGTCACCGGAAGCCGTTGCGTTGCGGACCGCGGGTGACGCCGTGGCGCATGACTGCCGGCGGCGGCAGACGTTGCCGGTGCGCGGAACGAACACAGCAGGCCGCGGAACAGAACCTCCGACCGGTACGGCCGCTCGTCAGGAGCACCGATAATTCCTCAGGGCCACACACCGCGAAAGCACGGCCCCGGGCACCGCGCGCTCCGTGCATGGCATGTTTGCCCGTGCCACCGACAAAGTCAATCAACGCCAAACGTTCGGGAAAAACCTCGCAACCATTGCGCACCTTTCGGGCCGCGATGTGAGCGTACAGCTGTGCTGTTCGGCGGCCGCGGACCATCTGCAGCGACACCTGTTTGCGTCCGGTGTGTTCAATCCGGTAGCCGCAGCGGCTGAAAGGCGCTGACGGTGTGCGCCGTACAAGCGGCGGCGGAGTGTCGCGTCGGCGGTGTACTCGCAATCCGGACAACCAGCAAAGTGCGCGCTTCTGCGGTCGCTGACCGCGCTTCGCCACTTTGCGCGGTCGGTGCGGATTAACTTTTGCGGAGCGCCGCACGATAATCGTGAGCGGGGCCGCTCGTAGTGTGCGGCAAGGCTTTCTGCGAGCGCTTCCTTGGCGAACGGGGCGGCGTGCGACAAAGGACCGGAGCGAGGGCTGCGGCTGCCGTGTTGCGCTGCAGGCGTCTGATACAGGGGGTTCGCGAATGGCACGAGAACGATGCGGTGGGAAGTCGCCGGGACGCGAGGCGGACGACTCCCAATCACGAACTGTCTGCCGACGCTGCGCGGCGTCGCTGCTGGCGCTGGTGTTGATTCTGTTCGTTCATGAAGGTGCATCCGGCCAGTTCCGCGGACGCGGGGGGCGGTTGGGTGGTCCGCGTGCCGGATTCGGCGGCCCGCAGACGCTGCTGTTGAATCCGGACGTGCAGCGCGAGCTGAAGTTGAGCGAAGAGCAGCGCGAGAAGTTGAATGAGCTGGCGCGCGGCATCCGCCCGGATTTTTCCGCCATGATGCCGCTGTTTCAGCAGCTGCGAGCCGCTCAGGATGACGCGGAACGCCAGCGCATTCGGGCTCAATTGGAGGCTCTGCAAAGGGAACAACAGGCGAAGATTCGTCAGACGTTGTTCGAGCGGCTGAAGGAGGTGCTTTCGGATGAACAGCTGGCGCGGTTTCGTCAGATCGAGTTGCAATCGCGGGGGGCTCGGGCGCTGCTCGATGAGGACGTCGCACGCGAGTTGAAGCTCACCGATCAGCAGCGGCAGCAGATCGAGGCCATCCGCGAGGAGATCGGTCGTCAGCGGGACGCCCTCCGTGACAAGGTCCGCTCGGGTGAAATCGACGCCGAAGAGGCCCGAGAGCAGATCGAAAGGCTTCAGCGGGAGCAGGACGAGCGGATCTTGCGGATTTTGCAACCTTCGCAACGTGAGGCATGGCAGAAGCGGTTGGGACCGCCGCTGGCAGCCAACGGGCAGGACGATGCGGCGACGGCGCGGCCGCCTGACTCGGGTAGTGGGTCCGCGGAACCGTCGAAAGTCGCCCCGCTCACCGATCCGGAGGCCGCGGTCGCTCAACGTGTGGACGCGGCCGGGCAGCCGATTCCCGAATCGACCGTGGCCGAATTCCGTATCGTCAAGAGTGGTTCGCAGGCGGACGCGACCGATGTCGGTACGCGGTCCAAGCAGCCGGCAGGTACCGGGCCCGGCAAACAATCCCCCGGGGAGACCACCGGCGAGAGCGATGACTCGGGCGAAAAACGGGTCATTTTCAACTTCCAGCACGCTCCCTGGGCCGACGTATTGAAGCTGTTCGCGGATCTGGCGGGTTTGACGCTCGATCTGAACCAGGTTCCGCCCGGCACGTTCAGCTTTCACTCGAACAAGAGCTACACCATCACCGAGGCGCTGGACGTTCTCAACGGGTATCTGTTGCAGAAGGGCTATGTTCTGGTCCGCCGGGACGAGTTTCTCGTCGTCGTCAATCTGGACCAGGGGGTGCCGCCGAACCTGGTCCCGACGGTTTCGATCGACGAATTCCCCAAGCGGGGCCGGAACGAATTGATGACGATCATCATTCCCCTGGAAGGCGTCGATGCCGTCGAGACTGCGAACGAAATCCAGAATCTGCTCGGGCCGCAGGGCAAGGTCGTCCCGGTGTCGAAGACGAACCAACTGGTGGTGACCGACATCGGCGCGAATCTGCAAAAGATCTATCAGCTCCTGTCCAGCCGCAGCCAAGTCGACTCCACGGTGGTCTTCCGGGCCTTCGACGTGCAGCATATCCCCGTTGCGGACGCCGAGCGTCTGATTCGTCAACTATTCGGCCTGCAGGTCGGCGTCGCGAACGTCAGCGAAGCGACGCGCGCGTCCCGGGATCCGCGGAGCTACTACCGACGGGAGAGCAGTCCGCCACCGCAGCAGGCGCAGAGCGCGGAGCTGACCGGGCCCGTCCAACTGGCTGCGGACGAAAGGACGAACCGCTTGCTGGTGACGGCCAAGCTCGCCGACCTGCGGATCATCGAAGAAACGCTCAAGTCCATCGACGTGGACGTTCCGGGAGGGCGTCGTACGCGGCGCACCGGGCCGTATCTGGAGGTCTATCAGCTGGAATCGGCAGACGCGCTGGAGGTCAGCAAGACCTTGACCGTGCTGTTTCCGGGCGTTGTGGTCAACGAAGACGGCCGGGCCAAGCGGTTGCACATCTATGCCGACGAAGAGACGCAGCGACAGGTGGCCGAAGTCATCCGGCGTCTGGATGGAGCCGGAGGCGGGATGGCCGTCGAAGTCATCCCTCTGCGACGAATGGATCCGCTGACCGCGGCATCCACGTTGCAGTCCCTGTTCGCTGCGGAAGGGCAGGACGCGCCCACCATCCAGCCACACCCGACCGGTACGGCTCTGATCGTCCGCGGCACTGCCGAGCAGGTCCAGCAGATCCGCATCCTGATGGCGCAGATGGATCCGCAGGACGGCGATCGCTTGCTGGGACGCGGTCGCGTCCGCAGCGTGCCATTGGGAGGTCGCGACGCCCGACAGGTGCTGCAACTGATGGAGCAGGTCTGGCGGGCCTCCCAGCCGAATCCCATTCGGGTGGTGGTGCCCTCCGACAGCGGTCCCGTTCGCGACCGCCGCATTCCTTCATTGCCGCCGCGGCCGCGAGGGGATGATCGCGCGGGCGAGGGGACTCCGAGCACCGGAATCGTTCCGGACCGGCGAAGCGACGCCGCCGGAGACACGGATGCTCCTGCAAACAGCATTCCGGCGGGCGGGACGTTGGTCCCGGCTGCTGGTGGGAGTTCGGCCCGGCATTTTGCCCGGACGACGGCTTCGGCAGAGCAACGGGCCGACCGTCCGGCGGTGAACCGCGTGCGCAACGATGCTTCCATTCCGTCGCGATCGCGGAGTGGAAACGCGGCGTCGTCGCCGGGAGACGCAACGCCGCGCGTGCGCCTGGTCGCCCAGAAGCAGGTGCCTGCTCCGGCTGCGGCCGGGACGACACGGACGGCGGGGGGGCGCGCACCTTCATCCAGTGACGATGGTACGCCGGGCGGTGATCGTTCCGAAGCGGGCCAAGCTTCCGAAAAGCCGGCGCCGCCGATCGTCGTGACGCCGACCGACAGCGGATTGATCATTGCTTCGGACGACGAACAGGCACTGGACCGCTTCGAGGCGATGCTGCGGGACATGTCGATGGCGCTGCCAGCGAAGACCGGCTGGACGGTGTTCTACCTGCGGTCGGCGGATGCGACCGAGGCCGCTGCGATGCTGGAACGGTTGATCCCTGACGCCAATGTGGCCACGCCGTCCACGCAATCCAGCGGCGGCCTGTTTGGCGGACTGGGCGCCGGACTGGCGAATTTCGGCCGGAATCTGCTGGACGCGACAGGGCTGAACAACCTCGGCGGAAATGCTCTGCAATTGCGCATCATTCCGGAGCCGCGCAGCAACGCCTTGTTCGTCAGCGGGCCGCCCGAGCAGGTTCGCGAAGTGGAGGAGTTGCTGAAGGTCATCGATGCATCCGAGCTGCCGGAGCAGCTGCGTGTCCGCACACCTCGGATGATTGCCGTGGAGCATGCGGACGTCGAGCAGGTGGCGGAGATTCTGCGGGATGTGTTTCGCGAAGAAATGTCGTCCGGCCGGAGCAACGATCAGGGACGTGGGGGCAACCCGTTTGCCGCACTTTTCGGAGGGGGACGCGGCAGTTCGAATCAGCGGCGCTCCCAGGTGCGTTTGACCATCGGTGTGGATACGCGGACCAACCACCTGGTCGTGTCCGCGGACGAACAGCTCTTCCGGCAAGTGGAAGCTTTGGTACGGGCTTTGGATCAGGCTGCGGCCGAATCCCAGCAGACCGTGCGGATCGTGCAACTGAAGAACAGCAATTCCGCCGTGTTGCAGCAAGCCCTGATGAGTCTGATGCCCAAAGTGAACGTCCGCAGTTCCGGCGGGGAGCGGTCGGCATCGCGGAGTCCTTCCACGGGTGCTCCCTCTCCGTCGTCACAGAGCGGAGGGGCGGCGCAGGGTCCACCGCCGGATGCGATCCGCCGGTTCTTCGAGCAGCGGATTCGGGAGAGAATCATGCAGGGGCTGGGCGGTGGTGGCGGACCGCCGGGTGCCGGAGGGAGTCGGAGCGGCAGTGGTCCTCCGGGGGGGTCCGGTCGCCCGGGCGGCTTCTTCGGACGTCCGGGCGGTGGTGGTCCACCGGGCGGCGGTCGGTTCGGCCGTCCAGGTGGCCGTTGACAATCGTGTCCAGCGTCCGCGGCACGCCCGCCTCGCGTTCCACCGGCGCAATGCCCCCAACGTGATGGGTGCAGCGGAAACGTCCCGTCACTTCGGGGCCAGCACCATGGCCATCACGCGGCCGCCTTCCAGCGACGGGGGCTTTTCGATCTTGGCCACGTCGGAGAGCTGTTCGGCGATGTCTTCCAGCATCTGCTGACCGATTTCGCGGTGGGCATGCTCTCGGCCGCGAAACAGGACGTTGACCCGCACCTTGTCCTTGGCTTCGAGGAATTTGCGGGCCCGCTTGACTTTCACCTCGATGTCGTGTGCTCCGGTCTTGGGGCGCAGGCGGATCTCCTTGACATGGACCTGGTGTTGCTTGGCCTGTTGCTGCTGCCGCTTTTTCTGCTCGTACTTGTACTTGCCATAGTCCATGATGCGGCAGACGGGGGGCCGTTCATTGGGGTTCACTTCCACCAGGTCCAGCCCTTCCCGCTGAGCCAGATCGAGCGCTTCCAGCGTCGGGAGAATCCCGATCATTTTTCCGTCTGGCCCGATGACCCGGACCGGAGAGATCCGGATCTGTTCGTTGATACGCGGTGTCTTGTCGATGCTCGCACCTCTTGTCTTCGATGACAGCGGAACGGCGGACCGTTGACCTGCGCCCGTCCCGGCTGTTCATCAGCGAGCCGAAAGGCGCCGTTCCGCTGATTTCCCGTCGATGGTTTCCGTTTCTGCAGTGTCACCGGACGTGCCCCCGATGGCACGCCGGCGTATCGGCCAACGGTCCGAATTCGATGCCGACCACGAGGTTTGTCTTTTATAAACCGCTGTTCAGAGCGTCAAGAACGCGCCGGGAGTCCCACTGTGCCGCGTCGCGTAACGGACGCTGCGGCGGCGGAAGCCAGCGGCGGACCACGCACCGTTGGTGATCACCCGGTCCGAAGGGATGCGGCGTTTGCGTGCGGCGCGGCGATCGATTCCGGTCACGGCTGGTCTGTGGCAAGTTTTTCGACCCGGTGCAGCAGCTTGCCCTTTTCGTCGAAGTAGCTCATGGTCAATCGGGCGGGCCGCGCGGCTTCAGCCGGTGTGGATTCCACGAGGAGGAAGCCGCCGGTCGGCGGATCGGAGTAGTACGGCTGTTTGATCCGTCCCTGCGGATCGGTGCCGGCGGGGTCACCGGGACGCCGAGCCGGACGCGCGTTCGCATCGACCAGCGCTCCGCAGGAGAATTCTTCGATACCGGTGGGGTCAATGGAGTGGTACTGCCAATGCCGGTCGCCGCAGACGATGAAGAATCCACGGCGGGCGATTCCGGTTTCCCGTAGCCACGCGAAAAAGCTGTCGCGTTCGTGGCGGAACCCGCCGATGTCGCAGTGGTTGTCTTTCTTGCGAAGGTCGTCCGGGCCGATCATCGGTGTGGGGGAGATCAGCAGTTTGAACGTGGCGTCGCTGGCCTCGAGCGTTCGTTGCAGCCAAGCACGCTGTGTCCGTCCCCAGATGGATTTTTCCGGGCCGTCCGGCATTGCGTTGGGGGAACGGTACATGCGGTTCTCGACGAACCACACCTGCAGATCGCGGCTGACGCGATAGGTCCGATAGGTCCTGGCCTGTTTGTCGTCCATCGGCGCCACGGGGAGCTGTTCGAGCATCATCCGCCGGCCGGTCGCGGGTGACGGCTCGTAGTCGCCCGTGTTGTCGCAATCGTCATACCGGTAATCATGGTCGTCGATCTCCCAGTACGTCGGGACGACCGCGAACAACTGTCGGTAACGTGGCTGCACAAACTGCTCATGCCATTTCCGCCGAAGCTGAGGAATGGTCTTTGCCCGCGGTTTGTCGGGTGTGTCGTAATAGACGTTGTCACCGGTTCCCACGAAGAAATCCGGCCGGAGCTTGCGAATGGCTTCCAGTGCGGGGTAGCCGAGGTGCTTGTCCGGCCCCGAATACGGCGGTGGTAGTTCGGTATTGTTTTCGATGACATGCTGCTTGCGGTCGATGCGGGGATCGCCGTGGAACTTGGCATAGTTCATTCCGGTGACGACGACGAAGCGCACGGGGACGGCTGCCTGTGGTCCGGGCAACGTTCGGAAGCGAGCGGCCGGACCCGGTGCCAGCGAACGGTCGTCGGAGCCGATTCGTGTCCGGCACAGATAGTGCGTGTGGGGCTTCAGCCCTTGGAAAGAAGCCCGGGCGATGAAATCGTGTGCCGCGACCGCGGCCACTCGTTGCCGCGCGACGGAACGTCCCACCGTGTCATCGCGATGCGCGATCTCGAACAGTTCGAATTCCACCACACCGGGAGAACCGGGCACATCGCCTTCGAACGGTTTGCCGACCAGCCGGTCGGTGGCGGTCAGACGCACCTGGGCCAGTGCGGAGGTCGTGGTCACTTCTCCGACCATGATGCCCTGAGCGGCATGGACCGTTGTTCCTTGTGACCGGCGCGTCGTCTTGTCCGGCGGAGCGGGAGGCTCGTCCCCGGAGCGTTCGCCCGGCCGTACGGGATCGTCCGCGGCGGTCCGCTCGGCCGCTTTGGCAGAACGGGCCGACGCACCAAGGGGGCCGGATGCCGCACGGTCGGCGAGTGCGCGCTTCGTGGCCGAGGGCTGCGAATCTGCGGGCGGACCGACAGTGCTGATAGCTGAAGCCGCGTTCCAAGCGGCGATGACGACGGCCAGACACGCGAGCACAGCGGAGGGGCGGCGGGCCATTGCTTTCTCCTTTGTCGTGGGTTCGAACGGCTTGGTCGGTCCGGTCTGCGGGAACGTTCACCGCGAAGGCCGGCGTGGATCAGACTTCAGTGGCAGTTCGACACGACGGCCGGACCAAGCCGCCTTGTAGATGGCCAGGATGATTTCGACGCTCTTGCGGCC
>RFHO01000155.1 GCA_003696385.1 Planctomycetota bacterium
CGGCGAAGAACGGACTGCCGAGCTGCGCGCCCTGGGGCCTCAGGCGAACAGCGCCCGACGGCTGCATGAGGAACAGCGTCCGGTGCGGCTGCTGGTCGATCCCGCCGACCCGCAACGGGTGCTGTGCGCCGATTTGTGGTTGGTCGGGGACCTGGACACCTGACCGGAGCCCGGCCGCTCCTTCCGAACTCATGTCGCCATACGGAAACGGCAGCCCCAAGGCGCCGGGCCACTCATGATCCGCCGTCACCGGTCTCACCCAAGGTCAGGATATAGGCCTTGTACAGCCGGTCGTGCTCCGCGAACGAAACGCCGGTCAGTTCGTCCAGCCCGCGAACGCGGCGCGGCCTTCGCGGGTCCTGGTGGTACAGGTCGATCAGGTGCGCGATGAGGGCGTCCCGGAAACGGCCGCCGTCGTAATGCATGAAGTAGTGCACCAGCCCCGAGGCCTGGCTGTAGTTCTCGCGGATGTTCGGATGCTCGTGGAAGGCCCGCCGGCCCAGGCGATCCAGCTCCGCCAGCGGAAGGTAGTAGCCCTCGCGCTCCAGTCGATACCGCGCCGCACGAAAGCGGATGTACTGCGGATCGCCGAACACTGGCTCCCGCGCAGCCGGTCGAAACGACTCCATGTAGCAGGCGATTCCCTCGATCACCCAGAAGTGTGCATCCTCGGCAATCGGACGCGGGCGCCGGTCGCATTCGTACAGCAGCTGATGCGTCGCCTCGTGAAAGAGCGTGGTCTCCAGCGGAAGGTCGGCATCCTGGCGAAAAAAGAAATACGACCGCCGGTCCTCGGACATGTACAGCCCGTTGCTGATGGCGATCTGCGGGACGCGCGCCTTCAGCCGGTCGATGTACTCCTGGCGGCTGCGAAACAGATAGACCTCGTGCGGATCGTACCGCAGCCGCTGGCCGGCCTTTCCCGAAAAGATCGCCTCGAGTTGCTCCGGCGAGAGAAAGAAGCCCGCCAGCAGGCGGTGCAGATGCGCGTGGAACGTCTCGAGCGTACGAGCCACATGCACGCCCTGCTCCAAGCTGTGGTTGGTCTTCACACGGAAGTGTTCGGTCTCGATCACCCATCCGTTGCGGAAGTCCTGTCGCCAGGCCGCCTCCTGGGCCGCGGTCATCCAGCCCCGCGGAGTCAGCCGCTCACCCGCTTCGTACCGTGCCACGTACTTTTCGGGAATCCAGCCGAAACGGTCGTGCCAGACCTTTCCTTCCCGCCGCATGCGGGCGGCGAACGGCGTGAGCCATTCATCACCCACCCGCACGAACCCCATCACCCGCCGCGCGGCCGCGTGGTCCGGGTCGTGGAACAGCGTCTCCTGAACCAACCGATAGGCATACACCGGCAAGTCCGCCCGCAGCGCCCGTCGTGAGAGCAGGTACACGTCCGCCGCGTACCGTTTTTCGTTCGCCCGCCAGCGAATCAGCAGATCGGCTGCCGACGGGGGGACATCTGTCCCGTTCGTTTCGGCGACCTTCCGCGGCAGCATCACACCTCCGCCCGGTGCTTCCGAAGGCGGAACGATTCGCGAACGGACCAGTCGTTCCAGCGCGACGGCACCATTGGTCCGCGCCTGTTCGGCAATCTCCCGGGCCGTCTGTGCATAGCGGCGGAAAAGCTCGCGATGCGCCGCCCGAAGCTGCTCCGCGCGGCGTTCGACCGCGGCGGATCGCGCCGTCGTCCCCGCCGCTTGCAGCATGATCACATTCGAATGCATGAACCAGACAACGACCGCCAGCAGCCCGATTCGCCGGCCACGAACCACGACGTCGCCGGTTCGGACGCGGGAGCACCGCCGTTGACCGTCCATCATCCACCCTCGATTCCGCTCGTATCTGACAGCCGGAACCTCCACGAGGTCTCACCATACGCCGCTGCACGTTCCTGCTCTGCGCGGCGGCGCGATCCCGGCTTCTGTCGACGCGGCCCAAGTGAAGAGGATCCGGCAGCTGCGTCGCTTTCTGCGGCCGGTTGCGCAAATCATAGGAGGCGGACGGCCCGCGCGGCGAGACCGGCTGCTGCGCCGGCGGCGAGACAGTGCCGCAGCCGGCCCCACCCTCGAACAGATGCGGCCCAGACCGAGCACCCTCGGGTGGTGGACGCGGCAGGTCCTGCCATCCCGAGCAAGTGATTCTTGACCGTCACCGGCAGCGTTGCGCCGCGCAGCAGACCGCCCGGTCGCCGGAAGACGACCGGGCGGATGATCCTCTCACGCCGTACCAAGGCCACGCGGCCGTTCAATCGCCGAACGCCGCATCGAACCGCCGCTGTGAAGGTGCGAAATCCACCTGCTTGACGTATTCGCACGCGGACTTCGCACCGTATTCACGGTCCATGCCGGAATCTTCCCATTCGACCGAAAGGGGTCCGTTGTAGCCAATCGCATTCAGCGCCCGAATGATCTCCTCGAACCGCACGCCGCCACGGCCGACACTGCGGAAGTCCCATCCCCGTCGCGGATCACCGAACGTCAGGTGACTGGACAGGATCCCGGTCCGGCCGTTGAGCGTCACGGCGGCGTCCTTCATGTGCACGTGATAGATGCGATCCGGGAAATAGCGGATGAACTCCACCGGGTCGACGCCCTGCCAGAGCAGATGGCTGGGATCGAAGTTGAAGCCGAATTCTTCGCGATTGTCCAGAGCCTGCAGCGCACGCTCGGCGGAGTAGATGTCGAACGCGATCTCGGTCGGATGCACTTCCAGCGCGAACTTCACGCCGCATTCCTGGAAGACGTCGAGAATCGGGTTCCAGCGCTCCGCCAGCAGACGGAAACCCGCCTCGATCATCTCCGGCGGCGTCGGCGGGAAGTCGTAGATCAGGTGCCAGATGCTCGAACCGGTGAACCCGTTGACGACATCCACGCCCAGTTTCTGAGCCGCCCGGGCCGTGTTCTTCATTTCTTCGGCCGCGCGTTCGTTGACGCCATCCGGATCGCCGTCGCCCCAGACGTAGTCCGGCAGGATGGCCTTGTGGCGCTCATCGATGCGGTCCAGCACGGCCTGGCCGACAAGGTGGTTCGAGATCGCAAACAGTTGCAGGTCGTATTTTTCCAGCAGATCCCGCTTGCGGGCGCAGTAGGTGTCGTCCGACAGTGCCTTGTCGACCTCGAAGTGATCGCCCCAGCAGGCCAGTTCCAGTCCGTCGTAGCCGAACTCGACGGCTTTCTTGCAAAGCTCCTCCAGCGGCAGATCGGCCCATTGGCCGGTGAACAGGGTGACCGGACGCGTCATCGGTGCAGTTCTCCTCTGTTGCTCATTCAGGAACTCGATCGCAATTCCCGACCAAAGACATTCACGCCCCGGAGTGCAGCACGAACGGCCGCGGCGAACGAGAGGGGCCAAAGATGTGACGGTTACACGACACTGCAGACGGGATGGCGGTGCCCCGGCGGGTTTCGAACGACGTCAGGCAAGCCCACCGCCCGGCCCGCTGGCATCGCAGCGTCTTCCCGCGGTTCGGGAACAGGCGTCGGCATGCAACAAGCGGTCGCAAACGTAAAGAAGGCAACACGGATTGTCAACGAATCGCCATCGGTGGTAGCCACCGCCACGTGGTGCTCCGAAGCCGCGGCGTGCCGGTGCAACGACGGCCGAAGCACACGGCAACCTGGCCGAAAAACGGCCGCGCCCGGACCGCGCCGGACAGCATCACCCCGGTGCGCATCGACGGCCATTCGTGCCGGACGCCATCTTTCACCGGTGTCCGGTTCTTTGACTTCGGTCTGCCCGGCTGTTTAGACTGCGGCCGTTCCAAACGGCAAATCCTTTTCTCGCAATCCCTTGTGCAGTCATTTCCGGCCGTCCGCGAATGCGGCCGATTCCTGCGTCCGATCGTCGGCGGCCTGCGGCCGCCGGTAGCCTCTGGATGCAACGTGCCAGCGGCGACGCCACCCGACCGCCGGTCATTTCACCGGCGACGTCGTCGCTGCGACGCGAAAAACACTTGGTGATTTCTCGTTCCACGGAGTTCACCTTCGCGCGCCCCGCGGCGCAGCGCGCCTGCGCAGCGGGCATTTTGCGGAGGCCGGTAGGTTTTTCCTGTTCTCATTTCAAGGAGTCGGGCCATGTCGAATCGTTCTGAACCGGGTGTCGCGAACGTCGCCGCGTTGGAACAACGCGTGCGGGAACTGAAGGCCGCGTTGCGGGCCGCCCGCCGCAATCGGCTCATTCTGCTGTTCGGCGTGCTGGTCTTCCTGGCTGCGATCACCGGCGTCCTGCTGCAGGTCCGCGCTCAGGTGACCTCGCAGGAGTACAAGGACGCACTGCTGAAGGAGTTTCAGGCCAAGCTCGAAGGTGGACTGGCCGACGACCTGATGCGGGAGCTGACGGCCGTGCTGGAGAGCAAGGGACCGACCGTCCGCGACGCATTCTTGGCCCAGCTCAAGAAGGACTGGCCGAAGTACAGCGACGCCATCGCCAGGGAGCGGCAGGTACTGATGGACGAACTGGAGGAGCATCTGAGCGAGCTGGTCGAGAAGCAGCACGAAAAGCTGCTGGCTCGCTTCGAAAAGGTGCTGGCCGAAGAGCTGCCCGCCCTGAAGGATGACCGCGTCCGCGCGCAGATGATGGCGAACCTCAGCGAAGCACTGAAGCGGCTGATCAAGAAGTACTACGTGGACGAGTTCCACCGCGAACTGGCCGAGATGTACGAGACGTGGGACGAGTTTCCCGCCGCCGATCCGGCTCCGGACGAGCAGTTGGAGGACGAACTGATCGGCACGCTGTGGGAAGTCCTGGTCCACAAGCTCGCCGAATCCGAAAAGCGGAAGGCGATCGACGAAACGTGAGCCATCTCCGCATTCTGCACTGCGGGCGCGGTGCCGCCCGCCGCGATGGTTCGTCTTCGTTGGACATTTCTTCCCGGCCAATCTGTTTCCGTGACGCGGGCCGGCATCGCCCGCGCGGGAACCGATTCGATAGCGAAAGGAACTGCCATGAGTACTTCCGGCACGCCCGAGCAAAACGTCGAACAGCGGATCGAGCAGCTCAACAACGAAATCGAGCGCCTCTCGAAGTCCCTGCGACGGGGAAGCACCGCCACACTGATCGTGGGACTGGTCATCATCGCCCTGCTGTGCGGCTACTTTGCCTTCGCCTACCGTCTGATCATGCCGCGGCTGGGGCCCGCGGCGGTCGTCGCCACAGCCGTCGGCTTCATCGAGCAGCAACTTCCCGAAGCTTCATCCGAGCTGAAGCGGATGATCGACGATCAGGCCGACGACTGGGCCAGATCGCTCAGCGAGCAATTGCTGGCGAAAATCCCGGACTTCCGCGAGCAGATCGCAGAACTGGCCGAAAAGCAGATGGCGGAGCTGGTCGCCAGCACGATCCAGTATTCCGAAGACGAGATCCGCAAGGTGCTCCGCGAGCACAAGGACACACTCAACCGGGCCGTCGAGGAGCTGGCAGCCAGCGAGCGACTCTCGGATCGCACCGTGCAGGAACTCGAGGCGATGCTCGAGCAGCAACTGAAGGCGGAGCTGGAAGAGCACTCGGCGATCGTGCTGGAAACGGTGCGGATGCTCAACGAGAAAATCAAGAAGCTCAAGGAAGGGAAAAACCTCAACAAGGAAGAAAAGCTCGAACGGCGTGCGTTGATGCTGGCGCGGCGATTGCAGTTGAACGCCGCCGATCCCTCGCTGAAGGACAAACCCGTTCCGGGCGTCGTCAACAGGAAACCCGCCGCGACCGCTCCGGCCGGCTCGGCGTCCGCCGCCAGGCCGCCATCGAAGCCCGCGGCAAAGTCCGCGACACCTTCGTCGAAGGCTGCGAGCCCTGCGGCGAAGCCTTCGCCGACTCCGGGCAAGACCACCCCTCCCGCAAAGAACGACAAGACGGCCACGCCCGCGAAGAAGGATCAACGGAAGGCTGGTCCGGCCGACGCGGGAAAGGGCGCAGCTCCGAAGTCTTCTGTGCCGAAATCCGGGGGGTCGAAGAAGTCCGGCTCGGCAGCGACACCGAAAGAGCCGCCTCCGCCGCCGCTTCCCGAGGATCCGCCGTCGACGACCGGCAAGCGCTCATCGAGCTGAATTCCGCGCGGCGAACCGCACAGTGACGGCGAGTGCGGCCGTTGAGGGTGTGAGAAAAGAAGGCAACGGCCGACGGTGAAGCGGTCCAAACGGCCCGTGGTCGCGGCAGGCGGCCGCGGGTCGGCGCGGTTGCGATCGCAGCGGACGCGCCCGCCGTTTCCATCAGCGCGATTTCTGAATGTCCGCCGCGGCGTATTGAAACGACCACTCGCCCTCCAGTGGCGGTGAGTTCTGGCCGCGGTGGAGCGTGATCGTGCCGTGGAGAACCGCGCCCGCGACCCGGACCGTGATCCGCTCCGGTGTGCGTTCGATCCACTCGAACGTCCCCTGCTCGCGACGGATCACGCGTCCGCGGTTGCCCGAAACCGGACCTTCGTAATCCAGATACGCCAGCCGGTGGTCCGCCAGTGGCGTGGCGCAGAGCACATTCCCGCGCTGCAGCGCCGGATCGGACGGCGCTGCGGGCAATCGCCAGGTGAGCAGCCGTCCGGCGTCTTCGAGCATCAGGTCCCAGTGTAGCGTCGGATGGTCGTGTTCGAGGATCACGAATCGCGGCATGACGGCACACCTTCGCCGGGGCCGTACGCGCATCAGCTCGACTCGGATGCTCCGCCGGGACGGAAGATCGCGCACGCCCGCGGCGTCTCCCACAGCCGCACTTCGACCACGGGCAACTGTCGGGCGGCAAATTCGTAGATCCGCCGCGCGATCGCTTCGGCCGTGGGATTCTCGTCGAACGTGACGATCGGCTCGCCGTGCGCCCGCAGCGGTTCGACCAGCGGATCGTCGCGATGCAGCAGCATCCGGTGGTCGAATTCGCGGTCGACCCACTCCTTCACCACCAGCTTGATCTTGCGGAAGTCTTCGACCATCCCCAGTTCGTTCAGCTCGGCCGAGCGCACGATCACCTCGGCTCGGCCATTGTGACCGTGCAGGTAGGCACACTTGCCGGCATAGTTCAGCAAGCGATGGCCGTAACAGAATTCGATGGTCTGGATGAGTTCGAACATGGCCCACCGTTCGGGCGCATCGGAAGCCGACCGCCGCGGCCGGCCGTCACGATTGCAACGTGAACGACGGCAGGGAAACGATCTCTCCCCCCTTCATCGCGGACTGGTGTGCGCAGATGCCGACGCACGTCCAGTTGGCGCTCTGCACCGCATTCGGGAACGGATCGCGTCCCTCGACCAGCGCGGTGATCATCTCGTGGGCCAGGTGCGGATGTGAACCGCCGTGGCCGCCGCCCTGAGTGAACGACAGGTGCTGATGCTCCTCCATGTCGTACACACCGCGAGTGGTGAACTCGCGGATCGGCTCCGGCAGCAGATGCGCGTAATCGGGCACCTTGACCCGCTCGGGAATCTCCGGTTCCGGCCGCTTGGCGGTGTGGATCACCGGGTCCTCGCCCTCGATCAGCGGCCATTCGAACGATTTCTTCGACCCGTACACGTCGAAGCTCTCGCGATATTGCCGCGCCGTGTCGAACAACGACCGGTAGATGTGCGGGACGACGTCCGAATTGCGGCATTTGATGTGACACGTCTCGATCGCAAAGGGCGAATTGTACCGCGGGATCAGCTCGTCCCGGATGCGGCCGCTGCCGAAGCACGAAACCGCCTCGGCCTCCGCTTCCAGCAGTGCCAGACAGGGCCCCACGCAGTGCGTGGCGTAATGCATGGGCGGCAGACCCGGCCAGTAGTCCGGCCAGCCGTCCATGTCCTGCTGGTGACTGGCCTTCACGAACTGGATGCGGCCCAGCTCACCCTTCTCCTTCAGCTCCTTGACGAACAGGAATTCGCGTGAATACACGACGGTCTCGGCCATCATGTACTTCAGGCCGGTTTCCTGCACCAACTGCACGATCTGCTCGCACTCCTCGATCGTGGTGGCCATCGGCACGGTGCACATGACGTGCTTGCCGGCCTTCAAAGCGGCGATGGATTGCGGTGCATGATCCGGGATCGGCGTGTTGATGTGCACGAGGTCGACCTTCGGATCGGCCAGCACGTCCTCGAACCGCGTGTACCGCTTCTCGACGCCGAACGCGTCGCCGATTTCGTTCAGACGTGACTCGGTGCGCTGGCAGATCGCATACATGTTCGCATTGGGATGGCGCTGGTAGATCGGAATGAACTCCGCACCGAACCCCAACCCGACGATGGCCACGTTGATCGGTCGGTCGGTCATGATGCTTTCCTTTCGCTCGCTTGTGACTGGCCGTGCCGGTCACGCAACGGCGGCGCGGCGTTCCGCTGCAGGGGAGCCGTCCGCCGCCGCGTTCCGACGATCACTCGAACAGCGCCTCGACGAACTGATCCGGATCGAAGACCTCGATGTCGTCTTCCTTTTCCCCGACTCCAACGTACTTCACCGGGATCCCCATCCGCTGGCGAATGGCGACGGCGATCCCGCCCTTGGCGGTCCCGTCCAGCTTGGCCAGGAACAGCCCCGTGCAATGGATCGCCTGGCTGAACTTCTCGGCCTGGCTGAGTCCGTTCTGGCCGGTGGTGGCATCCAGCACCAGCAGACTCTCATGCGGCGCCCCGGGGATCTTCTTGCCGACCACGCGGTAGACCTTCTCCAGCTCCTGCATCAGGTTGCGATGCGTCTGCAGGCGGCCGGCGGTGTCGATGATGACGACGTCCGCTCCCGTTTCCAGTGCTCGCTCGCACCCGGCATAGGCGACGCTGGCCGGATCCGTGCCGCCGGGCCGCGTGACGATGTCGCAACCGATCCGCTCGGCCCACTTCGTCAACTGCTCGACCGCCGCGGCGCGGAACGTGTCGCCGGCCGCCAGGACGACTTTCTTCCCGTGGCGCGTCAGCAGCCAGGCAAGCTTGGCGATCGACGTCGTCTTGCCCACGCCGTTGACCCCGGCCACGAGGATCACCGTCGGCCCCTCGGAAGCGAAGCGGATCGGGGAAAGGGGATCGTTGGGATCCCATGTCGAATCGCCACTGCCCCGCAGGATCTGCTTCAGTTGCTGCTTGACGGTCGCCCAGATGTCTTCCAGGTCGACGGTGCGACCAAGGTACTTTTCGCGCAGCTCCCCGACGATCTGCTCCGCCGCCGCGACCCCCATGTCCGTCTGGATCAGCTTCGCCTCGAACTGCTTCAGCTTCTGCTCATCCAGGATCTCGCCCGACTTGAACAGGTCGCGGACGTCCTTGCGCAGCAGGTCGCGGGTCTTCTGCAGTCCCTTCTTGAGTTTGTCGAACAGTCCCATTGCTTGTGTCTTTCGATTCCCTGAATCGTCGTGCCGCTCGCCCGGGCCGCGGGATCGACCGCCGGTACACTCCGCCGCGAACAACATCGGGCCCGGCGATCGCGACGCGCATCGCCTTCCCGTGCCGCGTGCCTCGGCCTTCACCAGCCGGGCGCCGACAGCCAAGGCGGCCTCATCGCCGCAGCAGAGCGCGGAACCGTTCCAGCGCTTCCTGCCAGGCGTCCTGTTCCGCGGGTTCGAAGCGGTCGATCGTGTGCGACTCGGCAACCACCGTCCGCAATTCATTCAACGACGCGATCTCACCGGCGGCGCGGGCCTGAATCAGCACATTGCCCAGTGCGGTCGCCTCCACCGGACCGGCGAACACGGGGCGCCCGCACGCACTGGCCGTCCACTGGTTCAGCAATCGGTTCTGGCTACCGCCGCCGACGATGTGAATCGCTTCCACGACCTGCCCCGTCAGTTCCTGCAGCCAGTCCAGCACGACACGGTACTTCAGCGCCAGCGATTCCAGGGCACAACGAACGAGCTGGCCTTCCGTCTCTGGAACGGGTTGTCCCGACTGCCGGCACCATTGCTGAATCGCCTCGACCATGTCGTCCGGAGCCAGGAACTCGGGGGAGTCCGGATCGACCAGCGAGCGGAACGGCGGCGCCTCAGCGGCCAGCGCCGTCAGCTCGGAGTAGTCCAGGTCGCGTCCCCGCCGCTGGAACGAACGCCGGCATTGCTGCACGAGCCACAACCCCATGATGTTCTTCAGCAGGCGATACGTCCCGTCGATGCCGCCCTCGTTGGTGACGTTGCGGGCCAGAGCCGCGTCCGTGACGATGGCTTCGGCGACTTCCACGCCCATCAACGACCACGTTCCCGAACTGATGTAAGCCCACCGCGGCTGGCCGGTGTACTGCGTGGGAACGGCGGCCACCGCCGAGCCGGTGTCGTGAGTCGCCGGAGCAACCACGTCGATCCGCCGCAGACCGGTGTCGCGAGCCACGTCGGCCCGCAGCGTTCCCAGTTTGGTCCCCGGCGGCACCACCTCGGGAAACATCTCCGTGGGGATTTCCAGCCGCTGCAGCAGATCGCGCGACCAGTCACGCTGCACCGGGTGATAGCACTGAGTGGTGGTGGCGTTGGTGAATTCGACAACGCGGCTGCCGCACATCAACCAGTGCATGTAATCGGGCATCATCAGAAACACGCCGGCCAGTTCCAGGACGCGCGGATGTTGCTGCCGCATCGCCACCAGTTGGTACAGCGTGTTGATCTCCATGAACTGGATACCGGTGGCGCGGAAGATTTCCTCTTTGGGAACGCGGGTGAAGGCGTGCTGCATCATGCCCTGCGTGCGGGCGTCGCGGTAGTGATAGGGATGGCCGAGCAACTCCAGGTCGGCCGACATCAGCGTGTAATCGACGCCCCACGTGTCCACGCCGACGGACACGATCTGCTCACCGTATTCCACGGCGGCCCGGCTCAGCCCATTCTGAATTTCCGACCACAGGCGCAGCACATCCCACCGCAACGTGTCTCCGACCCGCACGGCGCCGTTGGGAAAACGGTGCAGCTCGCGCAGCTCGATGCGCCGGCCATCGAACAGGCCCGCCATCACGCGACCGCTTTCGGCCCCCAGGTCGACTCCCAGGAAACACTGTTTCGCCATCGTTTCACCTCGCTGCGACCATTGGCCCACACGTGGCGGGGGCCGGACGTGCCTGCGCGCACCATGGGGTCGGTCATTGTCGCGACCGCGCACGGACGCAGACCGGAGTCCCGCGCGGCTTGACCTTGCGGCGGTAGACCTTGTCCGTGCAGGTGACGTACAGATAGTCGAAATGCGGGCCGCCGAACGTGACGTTCGACAACCACTTTTCCTGCGGCTTGAGGATCGTGCCGCCCAACCGCCCGGTGGGGTCGAACATCTGCAGTCCCACCCGCGTCGCGACGTACAGTCGGCCGGCGTCGTCGACGGCCATCCCGTCGGATCCCGGTTTGGCGAACACCGGCTCCGGGCCGGATGTATCGATGCGCACCTGCAGTGGCAGGTAGTACCGTTCGCCAAACGCCAGCTCGCCGTTGGGCTCGATCCGGTACGTCCACAGATGCGGGTGGTCCGAGTCGGTCACCACCAGCGTGCCTTCGTCCGGCCAGGCGATCACGCCATTGGGACGGTAGCCCTCCGCCACCACTCGCGGTTTGCCGCCCTTGGGGATGTACCACACGCGCTGGCCGCTCGGGTCGGTGAAGTAGATTTCTCCCGTCGCCAGCACCACCAGATCGTTGCTGTCCACGCCGTCTGCAATCGCCGTGAACTTGCCGTCCGCGTCGTAGTAGCCGATCTGCCTGTCACCGTTGCGGCAACCGTACAGTCTTCCATCCGGGCCGAACATCAGCCCGTTGGTTTTGGCGGTGTTCCGGGCGAATACCGTCACCGCGTCCGCTTGCGGACTGATCCGATAGATCGTCGAAGCCGGCACGTCGGTGAAATACACGCTGCCATCGGGCGCAGCCGCCGGCCCTTCCGTGAAGTGGTAGCCTTCGCCGACCAGTTCCCATCGCTGCCCGTCGATCAGGACCTGCGTCAGTGGCATGTCCTGCGCGCCGGCGGCACCTGCCCACAGGGCCATCGACGCCCATACGGCGAAACACCATCCGATCAGCGTGTTCGTGCGACGACGAGAGCTTTGCGGCATGACGAAATCCCACTCGAAAGGCTGAAGGCAGGCGTGCCGCAGCGTGCGGAACTGCCGGCGAAGCCGGCCGCCACGAAGCCGGCTCACCGACGCCGGAGCGCGATCCCCGGCGGCGCCGCATGCTAGCAATCGCCGAAACCATTTGGAAACGCGCGGCGTTGCGCAACGGTGCTCGGTCGGCATCCGCCCGCCCGCAGTTCGACGGTGCGGGGAGACATTTCCGCACGGCACGCACCGGCGCGGCGGCCAGTGGCCGGGCAGAGCGGCGTTTCGGCCGTGAGGAGCAGCGTTGCCGACTGTCACCGCCCGGACGGGCGGTGACAGTCGGCAACG
>RFHO01000012.1 GCA_003696385.1 Planctomycetota bacterium
CGTTCCGCCGGAATCGGCTGCGGGGACTACTTCGATTTCCTCTCGTTGCCCGGTCGCCGCGTCGGCGTGGTCGTCGGCGACGTCAGCGGCCATGGCATGCCTGCCGCCGTGCGGATGATCGAAGCCCGCGCCCATCTGCGGGCCCTCTGCCGCAGCGAAACCGACCCCGGGAGGCTGCTGACGGAATTGAATCGCTTCATGCTCGAGGACGCGGCATATGGCGACCATGGCGCCGAGCAGTTCGTCACAATGTTTCTCGCCGTGCTGGAGCCCGATGGCCGGACCGCGCACTACGCGGGTGCAGGCCATGACGCTTATCTGATCGGCAATGATGGCGAGGAGCGGCATCTGAAAAGCACGGGACTGCCCCTGGGCATCGATGATCAACCGATCGACACCGCCGGCCCCATCGCATTGGCGCCGGGCGACATTCTGCTGCTGGCCACCGACGGAATCGAAGAAAGCGAGGATCCGGCCGGCACCTTCTTCGGCCGCCACCGTCTTCTGGAGACCGTCCGCACGCACCGCAAGCTGCGCCCTCAAAGGCTCGTGGAACGCATCTGCACGGCCGTCGAAGCGTTCCGATCGGAAGCGCCTCAGCGAGACGACGTCACACTGCTCGTCGTGCGTCCACGGCATTGATCGCTCGCGTCGGTGAGTGGATCCGGGTTTGTGGCGGCTCACCGGATCCCGTAGACTCAAATCGTGCCGACGCACCGCCGCGCTCCGGCGCGCTGCGTGCACCGACGTCTCGCGACGAGGGACCCGTCATGCCATTCGCTAACCGATACGTGGAAACCCGCCGCCGGATGCTGCAGCGTTGTTCCAACGGTTTCGGGGCGCTGGCCCTGACGGCCATGCTGCTGGAAGACGAACGCAGCCGCGCGGCCGGTCCCACCGGGGGCGTTCTGCCCGCACCGCACCACGAACCCCGCGCCCGCCACGTGATTTTCTGCTACATGTCCGGCGGCGTCTCGCACGTCGACACGTTCGACCCCAAACCGCGACTGCAGCGGGATCACGGCAAGCCCATGCCGGTGAAAATCGAACGAACGCAATTCAACAACAACGGGAACATCATGGGCAGCCCGTTCCGCTTCCGTCGCCACGGCGAAAGCGGCATCCCGGTCAGCAGCATCTTTCCGCACACCGCACGGCACGTCGACAAACTGGCGGTCGTCCGATCGATGACCACCACCGTCAACGAACACGCCCAAGGCAACTTCATGATGCACACGGGGTTTCCCTTCATGGGGCACCCCAGCGCCGGAGCCTGGGCGGTGTATGGGCTGGGCACGGAGAACGCCCGGCTGCCGGGATACGTCGTCCTGCAGAGCGGTGACGCCGTTCCACCGCACGGCGGCGTCCCACTGTACAGCAGCGGCTTTCTGCCCGCCCAGTTCCAGGGATCGATCATCCGGGCCGACGCGGCCGAGCCGGTGCAACACATCCGACCGCTCGAGCCGCTGGATGCCCAGCGCCGGCGGCTCGACTTCGTCCGCGGCTTCGATGACGCCTTTCTCACCCGCTTCCGCGACGACCAGGTCGCCGCGGCGATCCAGAACTACGAAACCGCGTTCCGCATGCAATCTGCCGTGCCCGAGCTGTGTGACATCTCCGGCGAAACCAAAGCCACTCTGGCCTTGTACGGCGTCGACTCAGCCGACCGGCAGAAAGCCGCCTATGCACGCCAATGCCTGCTGGCTCGAAGACTGGTCGACCGCGGCGTGCGTTTCATCGAGCTCAGTTGCCTGACCGAACGCATCGGCGCCGGAAACGGCCCCAACCCGTGGGACCAGCACGGCAAGCTCAAAGAAGGTCACGCAGCGATGGCCCATCAGGTCGACCAGCCGATCGCCGGGCTGCTGACCGATCTGCAACAACGCGGACTGCTCGAGCGAACCCTGGTGATCTGGGCAGGCGAATTCGGGCGCACACCGTTCTCGCAGGGATCCGATGGCCGCGACCACAACCCGTTCGGATTCACCGTCTGGATGGCCGGCGGCGGCATCAAAGGCGGAACCATCCACGGCGCCACCGACGAATTCGGTTACCGCGCCGTCGAGAGCCCCTGCACGATCTATGACATGTGGGCCACCGTGCTGCACCTGCTGGGGCTCGATCACGAACGGCTCACCTACCGCTACGGCGGCCGCGACTTCCGCCTGACCGACGTGCACGGACACGTGCTGAAACCCATTCTGGCGTGAGCCCCGCCGCCCCAGAGACCACCGTTCCGTGCGTTGACGGCCCGCGCCGCACACAGCACACACATCCCCGCATCACGACGAGCGGCCGACAGTACAGACGACCGGGCCCCGAAATCCGCGGCTCCCATGCCGTCCACCGCCGCCCGAAAGGGCCGCATTGTCCCGGTCACGGCAATCGCCGACCGTCGTTCACAGCCCCAGGCGGCGCGCCACGTCTTCGTAGTCCGGATCCTCGGCGAAGATCCGCTGCAGGTCCGCGCGGGCTCGAGAGTGTTGGCCCAGTTCTTCGTAGACCATGGCACGCTCGTAACGCAGCGCGTGCAACAGCTCCAGTGGCCGGTCCTTGCGCCGCCGCAGCGCCCTGGTCAGCGTCTCACGAGCCGCCTCGAGCATGCCCAGTTGCCGCAGCGCTCGCGCCTTGTACAGCAGCAACGCCGCAGCGACGGCGGAATCGTTTTCCACGCCTTCCGCCAGCCGCACCACCCGCGCACACGTTCGCCGGTCGTGCGGCCGCGTCTCCATCAGCAACTCGGCCAATGAGACCTTCACCACCAGATCGTCCGGCTCCAGCCGCCGCAGCTTTTCCAGGCACGCGATCGCTTCGTCGAACCGCCCCAGAGCCTGGTAGGCTTCCGTCAGCGCCAGCCACACACCCCGGATGTTCGCGCCGACGTGAGCGACGATGTGGTCGGTGATCGGCACGCTCCAGACCGACTCGAGTTCGTACTTGCGAAACAGTTTGCCCAGTTCGCGCGACTTCTCGGCGGCCTGCTTCAGGTACTTCACCGCGTCGTCGAACCGCCCCAGTTTCAGGCTGAGGACTCCGGCCATGTACGCGGCATCGGCCCACTCATAGGCCGACCGGCAGAAGTGTGCCAGAGCCTCCACCGGCTTGCCCTCGACCAGTGCCCGACAGCCGTCGACGAACGCTTCCTCGGAATCGGGCGTGACCAGACGCTGGAAGAACCCCAGCGTCAGGCGGTCCTTCGGCGAAACAGAAACACCCTCCGGGGACGACGCGTCGGCATCCCGCTGCGTGCGTGACCGGCTCGACCGCGAACGCCGCTCCGGCGATCGCACAGCGGGCAAACGCGATGAGGTCCCCAGCTTCTTCGTGTAGAACAGCCCCGTGCCCGGAAGCCCCACCGTCGCCCGCGTCCCGCGGGGCCCGAACGTCAGTCGAGCTCCCGGACGCCCGAACGAAAACGAAGCCCCGGACTTGCTCAGATTCAGCGTGATGCCCGGGGCGATCTTCACACGTCGCCAGAAGCGAAAGCCCATCCCTGTCCCTCGTCGCTCACCGGCGCCGCACCGCAGCCGGCCGACCGACCGACGTGCCACGGGCCGCGGCGCCGGGGCCCCTGCAACTTCAGTCCAACCGCTTGATGCGGATGTTGCGGAATTCCACCGGGTCGCCATGCCCGGCAAAGCCGAAGTGACCTTCCTTCAGGTCCTTGCCCGGATGCGGCCGGTTGCCCATGAACTTCGTCACCTTGCTGAGATCGGTGTTGAGGATCTCGTATCCGTTCAATTCAACGCGGATCGTCGACCCTTTCACCGTCACTTCCTGGAAGTTCCACTCACCGGGCTTGCGCAGGTAACCGCGATGCGCGGGCACCATGCCATACGCCGATCCATGGTACTGCCGCGGATCCAGCCGGGCGTACTTCGGCGCGGTGTTGTCCAGCACCTGCAGCTCACACATTCCCGCATACGCCGCGTCGCCCTTGCCGGGATAGCGGATGGCCAGCCCGTTGTTGCCGCCGGGCGGAATGCGGATCTCCAGCCGCACGACGAAATCGCGGTACTTCTCCTTCGTGAACAGCACGCCGCCGTGCCCTTTCCTGCAGCGGATCGCGCCGTCGACGACTTCGTAGCCGTCCACTGCACCGGTCCAGCCGGTCAGGTCCTTGCCGTTGAAGATCGGCACGAAGCCCTCGTCACCGTGTGACGCCAGGATCCGGTTGGCCTCCTCGACGGGAATGTCGCGGGCGAACAGATTCCGCCAGTGAATCTCTCCGCCGTGGGTCTGCAACTGCACCGGGCCGCGGGGAAACAGCGGTCGCGAGCGGTCCCAGTAGTTCTCCATGATCGTGTGATCGACCACCAGCTTGCCGTTCAGCCACACCGAAGTCCGCGAACCGACCTGCAGGATGCGAAAGCGATTCCACTGGCCGACCGGGTTGTCGGCTCGAACCAGCGGCGTGCTGCGATGGATCTTGTTGTTGTAC
>RFHO01000156.1 GCA_003696385.1 Planctomycetota bacterium
CGGCGTCGAACCCGGCGCCGGTTGGGATGTGGCCACCCTGCGCGATGCCGGCGGAGAGGTGCTCGCCACCTGGCCGCACATTCTGGGAACGAGCACGTTGTGGGTGGCCGGTTCGAGCGGCGACGATCGGCTGATCATCGATTTCACCAACGGAAGCCCGTTCGGGACGGGCAGCATCCGCTTCGACGGGGGCAGCCACGTCGCCGGCGATGCGCTCGAACTGCGCGGCAGCGGTCCGAACGCGACGTTCACACGATCCGTCTACGCGGTCACCGGGCCGGACAGCGGCGAGATCACGCTCGACAGCGTGCGGATCGACTTCAGCGGTCTGGAGCCGGTGCGGGACGAGACGACCGTGGCCGACCGCGTGTTCGTCGCGGCCGATGGTCCGACGTCGCTGGCCGTCACCGACGACGCGCAGGTCGGTTTCAGTCGCATCGAGCCGCGCGGCGGTTCGGTCTTCGAAGCCTACGCATTCACCACGCCCGAACGTTCGCTGACGGTCGTGACCGGTGACGGTAACGATGAGGTGACCGTCGAGGCCCTGGATCCGTTGTTTTCCGGGCAGGTGATCCTGGTCACCGGAGGCGGGAACGACGTCGTCGATGCCGCGGCGTCGTCCGCCCCGGTGCACATCGACGCGGGCGACGGCGATGACACGGCGCTGGGAAGCCCGTTCGACGACTGGGTCGACGGCGGTGCCGGAGCGGACTCGCTGGAAGGCGGACGAGGTGACGACACGCTCAACGGCGGCGACGGCAACGACACGCTCCGCGGAGGCGATGGGGACGATCTGGCAATGGGGGCAGCCGGTGCCGATGATCTGTACGGCGAAGCCGGCGACGACCAGCTCGAAGGAGACGCTGGCGACGACCGACTCGACGGCGGCGACGGAGCAGACCGTCTGCACGGCGGAGCCGATGACGACGCGCTTCACGGTGGAGTCGGCGCGGACACGCTGGATGGCGGTGACGGCGCCGACAGCGCTTTCGGCGGAGACGGTGCCGATGCGGTGACCGGCGGAGCGGGGGATGACAGCCTGCTGGGCGAGGACGGGAACGACACCATCGAAGGCAACGACGGTGCCGATACGATCCTCGGGGGCGACGATGCCGACCGGCTGTTCGGCAATGCCGGCGACGATCAGATGGACGGTGAGCAGGGCGACGACCTGATATCCGGAAACTCGGGGAACGACTCGATCCAGGGCGGCAGCGACGACGACTCGCTGTTCGGCGGAGCCGGACGCGACACGTGTGCGGGCGGCGATGGCAACGACCGCGTTCGCGGGCAGGGAGGCGACGGTGATCGCGTCGGTGGCGGGAACGGCGACGACACGGTCGATGGCGGATCCGGCGTCGACGTGCTGGCCGACTCGATCGAAGGCACGGCGCAGCTCGCGGACGAGACGCTCGCGACGTCCGGCGGCACGGACCGGTTGACCGGCATCGAATCGGCCGAGCTGTCCGGCGGCAGCGGCAACGACCTCATCGACGCGTCGGCTGCCACGATCCCGGTGACGCTGTCGGGAGGCGCCGGCGACGATACGCTCCGCGGCGGGACGAACGCCGACAGTCTGGCCGGCGGCGACGGACGCGATGTTCTGGAAGGAGGGGCCGGTGACGACTCCCTCCAGGGCGATGCGGGCGACGATCTGCTGATCGGAGGCAGCGGCGACGACTCGGTCGCCGGCGGTGACGGGAATGACTCGCTCAACGGTGGCAGCGGCAACGACTGGCTCGTCGGTCACGCCGGTGATGACGCCATCACGGGCTGCGACGGCGACGACACGCTGTTCGGCGGTGCGGGCGACGACGCACTCGTCGGCGGCCATGGAGCGGACCGTGTGAACGGGCAGGGCGGAGCGGACACGGTCGCGGGAAGCGACGCCGATACCGACGTGGCCGACGCCGGCGACGTGCTGCTGGCTGACGCGAGCGAGATCGACGAAACGTTCGCCATCATCGAATCCTGGGCCGACTGCCTGTGAACCCCGAGCATCTCTTCCGCGTTCGGTCCGCGAGAGCAGCCGTCCGCGGTGCGACAGACGAATGAACCGGCGGTCCGTACGAATCGGGTCCCCCGCTGCGGCCACAATGTGCGTTCCTGCCGAGTGTCGGCCGCCGAGCCGACGGGCCAACCGGCTGGGCGGGTCGGCAGAATCCAGCGCGGTGGCGTGTTCTGGCGAGCGCCCTTCCGCAGTCGTCTTGGAATCGGGGGGCCGTGTGCCATAATCTCCGCATTGCGCCGTCCCACGTTTTCGGTGCGACGGATCCGCACGTAGTCCGCGCGGCGGAAAGACACGCGATCCGCACGGTGCGATCGCACACCGCGGCCCACCCGCTGGCGTGGCGTGCGAATCATCGAGCGAACCACAGATTCGGCCGACTCAGGAGAAGCGAAAATCATGGCAACCGGTTGCAGCTCGGCGAGTTCGCTCACCTTCATGGCGTTGCTGGTTCTGACGGCGGCCGGCTTGCCGATCCCCGCGGCCGAGGCGGCGCCCGCCGGTCGAACGGCGCCTGAGCGGCCGAACGTGGTGCTCGTGTATATCGACGACCTCGGATACGGCGATCTGGGCTGCTATGGCTGCAAAGACATTCCCACGCCGAACATCGATCGGCTGGCCCGCGAAGGGGTTCGGTGCACGGCGTCGTACATTACCAACCCGCCGTGTTGCCCCAGCCGCTGCACTCTGATGATGGGCCAGTACGCTCAGCGGTTCGGCAAGTACGGCATGTCGCGCGGGCTGCCGATCCCCGAAGACCGCCCGACGCTGGCGCGCTGGCTCACCGAGCACGGCTACGTCACCGGCCAGATCGGCAAGTGGGACATCGGGTCACGATTGCAGGGGCCGCTGCAGGTCGGCTTCACCGAAGTCCGCCGCGACCCGCCACGCAAAAGGTACACCAAAGAGGAACTGGCCGCCGCGCCGCGGGAGCTGCGGAAGCAGATCGCAAAAAGAAACGGCCAGTCCAAATACTTCTGCATCGACGAAAAAGGCCGCACGGTGTGGCTGACCGACTACGACGGCGACTGCATGGTCGATTTCATTGAGCGGCACAGGGGCGAGCCGTTTTTCCTCTACTGGTCGCCCGAAGCCGTACACTCGCCCAACGTCGAAGTGCCGAAAAGGCTGATGAACCGCACCACGGCCAAAGGCAAACGCCGCAAGCTGGCCGGTGCGATCGTCGCGGTCGATGACCAGATCGGCAAGCTGCTGGATGTGCTGGAGCGGCACGGTCTGCGCCGCAAAACGCTGATCATCTTCTCGAGCGACAACGGAGCCAATTCGGGCGAGGGCGGCTCGTCGGCACCGTACGCCGGCGGCAAAGGCGCAGGAACTCAAAAGGAAGGCTGGGTCCGCGTGCCCACGATCTTTTCGATGCCGGGCGTCCTTCCCGAAGGCCGCCGATACGACGGTCTGATCGCCAACTTCGATTTCTATGCCACGATCGCGCAACTGACGACGGGCACGATCCCCGATCACTGCGACGGCGTGGATCTGTTTCCCTTCTTGCGCGGCGAGCGGCCGGGCGACGCCCACGAGTATCTGTTCTGGCTCAACAATCAGCCGGACGACGCCGTGCGGCGCCACCTGATCGCCGTCCGCTGGCGCAACTGGCGGCTGTATCGCAAGTACGACAAGGACCCGTGGCAACTTTTCGACCTGGCAAAAGACCCGCGCGAAGAACACGACGTGGCCGCGATGCATGCCGACATCGTGCGGCGGTTGGCCGCGCAGCACGCTGCCTGGGCCAGGACACTCGCACCGCTGGCCAAGGTCCCC
>RFHO01000157.1 GCA_003696385.1 Planctomycetota bacterium
CGACCGGATGCCACCGCGTGGTCCCGCGCAATGCGGGTGCAACGTGGTTCTCTCGCGCCCACCGCCGAAGCATCCATTCGGCCAACAGCCGAACGTCCGTTCCACACGCACTACCCGACATCGGTTTTTTTCCTTCCGCTTCCGGTCCTTCCGGAGATCGCCACACGTCACCCCCCGTCGCGCACAGCCGCTCGCAATTCGTCTCCACCGTCTTCTGTCGTGGTCACGGCGACACCGCGACACGGCAGCCGGCTTCGCCGGTGCGCTGTCAGAACTTCCGATCGGAATCGTCTATCAACATATCGGAATCACACGGGGCCGATCGCCCGTGCCGCACCGGCACGGTGACGACATCCGCAAACGACAGAAACGGTGTCGCATGGACGACAGCGTCCCAAGCCTCTGCACGAAGAATCGTCTCGAGGTCCTGCGGCACTGTGGCCGCCAGCCGACCGTGTGCGGCCTCGGACCGCCATCGGCCGACTTCCGTTCGGAACGTGTCGGTACTGCCGGCTGCACCAAGCGGCTTTTGACGCCCCGCGCATGGGAAACACGCCGGCACGGCAGAGATCGGCCTCGTTGCTGGCGTTCCGACAGCGATCCATAATGCCCTGTCCGTTCCGCTCGATCGGAGGACGATCGACATGCTGCGATCGTATCGATTCCGCCAGATTCTCGGGTATTTCGCCTGGCTCGCCGCGGCCCTCGGGCTCGCCGGCTGGCTGGGCACCGCGGCTCGTTCCGCCAGCGCTCCGGACGCAACCGGCCCGAACACGGCCGCGCAGGTGACCGCGACCGCGGGCGAACCGACCCCTTCCACCGTTCCGTCGGCTGCAAGCAGCACCGTGCGCCTCGCCCCCTCCAACGCCGTCCACGTCCTGCTGCGGTTCGAACAGCCGGTGCTGGTCCGCGCCGGCGATCCCGTGCAGCTCGTCGCTGGAGAATCTCATCAACTGTGCGGGTACGTCTACCGGATCCTTTCACCGGAGGACACCGTGCGGCAGCGCGCCATTGGGTGGACACTCGAGCGTGCCGAACGGCCGTATCGATGGGTCGACCAGGTTGAACTGCTCGTCTTCCTCCCGGAAGGCACATCCGCGCGGAACGTGGCATCTGAGGGCACGTTCGTCTATTGCGCCATCGACGACAGCCTGCTGTGGGTGGTCGAGGAACTGCTCACTCCGCAGCGGCGCAAGGCGCTTCAGGCGGAACTCGAGCGTGCCTTCCAGGAACACGGAGCGGCCCTCTTCGCCGACCTGCAGCCGGTTGCATCGCTGTTGCTGCAGGATCTGATACAGATTGCCGAGCAGGACGGGCCGACCGTCCTGCAGCGGCATCACGCCGAACTGCAGCGACTGTCCGAGCGATACCGCAAATCGCTGGTCGAACAGCGGCTGATCCCCCTGGTTCAGTCCGAGGTGTTCCCCATCGTCCGCAAACACGCCGAACCGGTCGTTTGGCAGGTTGGCCGGGAAATCTGGGAACGCGTACGCGTGTGGTCGCTGGTCTGGCGGTTCGTCTACGACCGCGTGCGCGCCCCCGAACAAAAGCTGCTGGACCAGGAGCTGCAACGCTTCGTCGACAAGGAAGTCGTCCCCATCCTGAAACGACACACCAGGGACTTCATCGCCGTGGTCGAGCGGACCATCGTGGAAACGGCGACCAATGAGAAAGTGCAGCAGGAGTTCTCTTCGAGCCTGCAGCAGATTGGTCACGACCCGGAACTTCACCGCCTGCTGGTGACGCTCGGCCGTGAGCTTTTCTGGGAAAACCCACGGGCACGCGAACGGCTCCGGCAGCGTCTGAACGATCCCCAGACTCGTGCGGCACTGCAGCGAATGGCGCGGCGAATCGAACAGACAAGCCAGCGTATCGGCCAGATCCTGTTCGGTACGCTCCAGCAGGGCATCACCCCGGAGTTCGCCTCGGTTCTCCGTCGCCGCATCCTGCAAAAGGACCGGCGATGGTTCGAATGGCGATGGGAAGCCCCCCAGCGAAACGAAAGCCCGGCAGTCACGGTCATCCATCCCGCGTCCGTCGAGGTTCGTTGAATCGCCCGCCGCGGCAGGCGAAGTCCTGCCCTGCCACGTGATCGCGTCCGCCGTGGCCCGGCCCGACCAGGTCCGAGCCGGTCCCAAACGCCGGCCCCGAACCAGTCCCCAAACGGCACCGCGACAGTCGGCGAGCCCGGATCGTCGGCGAAACGAACGAATGCCCACGATTCGTGCAAACACATCCACACAGATCCTTTCGAAGCGACACGGCAAGTAGACACAATGACCCGATCCGCCTCCTCGTCCCGAACTCCACTACCCGTCCGCATGGTCGACTTCCGGTTGTCGGTCGGAACACGCATCCTGCTTGACGACACGAACGTCGAGTTTCCGGCGGGGGGCGTGAGCCTCATCGTCGGTCCCAGCGGCGCGGGCAAGACCATGCTGCTTTACGCTCTGGCCGGCTTGCTGGGTGAAACTCCCGAGATACGTATCGCGGGAAAGATCCTGCTGGGCGACCACGACGTGACCAACGAGATTCCCCGGACGGACTTCGGCATCGTCTTTCAGCAATTCGCCCTTTTCGACGACTTCACGCCGCGCGGCAACGTCCGATTCGCCCTCGAACACCGGCGGCGGCCTGCTCTGCCCCACGACGATCGCTCCCCGGTCGCCGCGAACAAGCTCCTTGAGCAACTCGGCGTGCCGCAGGATGTTCCGGTCTCGCGGCTCAGCGGCGGACAACAGCAGCGTCTTGCCGTCGCCCGAACGCTTGCCTACCAGCCCGACGTCATTCTCTATGATGAACCCACATCCGGCCTGGATGCCGCCAGCGCACACAACGTCGCGCAACTGATCCGCCACACCCGGTCGCAGTTCGGGATCACGTCCATCGTCGTCACGCACGACTATGACGTTCTTCCGGCCGTGGCCGACGCGGTCTTCCTCTTCGACACGCAGCGGCACACGCTCACCCCCGTGCCGCACGACCGCTGGGACGACCTGCGAAACATGTTGTTGGCCGAAGGCCAACCGGAGGCGGCCTGCGCGATCGTCGACCGGAACGCCACCACCGCGCCCGGAGCAGGCGCCGGCGAACCGACACCGGCTTCAGCCGAAGCCACCGGCGCCACACCGGAAACCACAACCGCTGTCACACCTTCGCACAGCGGACGGTCGCCCGATACGACAGAGGTGGACGCTGCCGAGGTCCGACGGCACGACCGCACCGAAGCCCGCCGCCCGTCCGACGCGGCACACGGGACGGTCACAATCAGCAAACACGGTATCTCTGACGCTCGCCCCTCCTCGGACGGCCGGCATCCGGCCAGCCACCGGTCGGTGATGGTTTCCGTCTGGGGCGAGCGCTTCCGGACGCTCGTCAAACAGATCCACTCCGCGGCGTGGCAGACCGGAAGTCTCGTCCTGCGGTTGTTGGAGCTGCCCTGGTGGCTGTTCTTCAGTTGGCTGCGTTTTCTGGCTAATTGGCGGCGCTTGAAATGGTGTGCCCGCTTTCTTGCGCACTACACCCGTGTGGTGGGAGGACTGTCGGCACACATCTATCTGGCGGTAATGGGGTTCCTCATCGGCTTCGTGACCACATACTTCACGTTCGAGCAATTCCCCTACCGCGAATTCACCCGCCCGCTGCTCATTGAGAACCTGCTCCAGGCGATCGGCTTTCTGCTGTACCGCGTTCTCGTTCCTCTGCTTGCCACCGTACTGATCGCCGCGCGCTGCGGAGCCGCCGTCGCCTCCGACCTGGGTGCCAAGTCCTACGGCCGTCAACTGCACGCGATGCGGTCCTTCGGCGTGCGCCCGCCGGAATACCTGCTGACCGGCACGCTGTGGGCCTTCCTGCTGGGCACGCCATGGCTGACGTTGGTCGCATTTGGCGTTGCCAGAATCACCAGTCGAGCCGTCTTTGCAGCCATGTTTCCGCAACACGGGACGATATTCTGGGACCTGTACTTCCACTGGGAGCTTCGCAGCCCGGACCATGTGCTCTACGCCGGCACCAACTGGCTGCTCGCCAAACTCACCGTCTGTGCCCTGGGTACGGCGCTCATCGCCTACCAGGCGGGGACTGCGCCGAAGGAATCGTCCGGTGAAGTCCGCAGCGCCATCACGACCACCATTCTCTGGAGCACACTGTGGGTGCTGGTCACACACTTTGCCTTCACCTTCCACGAGTTCGATGCCTACCAGCAGTGACCAACGCGGCGGATGAACGCGCCCACCGCGGCAACCGTTTTGACGCCACGGAAGCGAGTGGCCCGAACACTCCACCAACCGGCCGTCACTTTCCCGGATCAAAGCCGACGCCGGTCGGGTTCTGTGGGCCCACGCACCAGCGCTGCGACGCTTCACCGACGCACCGAGCAGGGCGCGGCTCCGTTCCCATGTGGCACCGGCGCACACTGATCGCCAACAGTTGCATGCCCCCATCGCGCGTCGTATTCTGAAGCCGCGTGTCCGGAGATCCTGAACGTCGTCGATGACCTTCCGGGAGAGACTGCCATGTCGAGCAAAACAGCGGTCGCGACGGTAGGAACCGCAACGATCGCAGCGGTGCTCCTGGGGCTGCTCGGGGTGTTGGCCGTCAATCGGCCGCTCACGGGACATCCCGATGACGCAGGTATCGACCACCCCATTGCCATCGCGGGGCAGCCCGTTCGCCTGCTCGTGCAGCTCGGAATCGGAGCCGAAAAACAGGCCCCCTGGAATGGATCCGTTTCCGTCTCACCCGGTCGTGTCCTCGGCATTCGCGTTGTCCGGGCCGCTCGTAACGCCACCATCGAAGCAAACACGTTTCGCGTGAAACCGGCACGGGTTGCCGTGAAACAACCGGCCAAGGGCACGAAAAAGAATCAGAGCCGGAAAAAGACGAAAGGGAAAAGCAAGTCCGGGTCGGCCACGGGCGCCGCGAAGGGCAACAAGACCGCCTCGCCGTCATTCCGCCTGGTCAGTGCCATCCTCGCCATCGACCTCGACGCACCGGATTCCGCCAGCGTCGAAATCGACACTGCACAAGGCCGTTTCTCCTTCGTGCTCGGCACGTTGTCCGAAGGACAAACGAAGACGTTCCTGGACGGGCAGGCATCTGTCGAACGACAACCCGCCGCAATCCGTCTTCCGTCACCAACCACGGAAGACGACCACCCGACCGCCGCACGCGGCCCCGATGGGACCATCTGGGCTGCGTACGTCGCGTATCGCTCGGGTGGCCCCATCATCATGGAACAGGTCGCGCAGGGACGATTCGATTCACTCGTTCCGAAGAACCATGGCGACCAGATCCGCCTGTTGCATTTCGATGGCAAGCAGCTCAGCCCGGTTGGGGCCGTCACGCCCCCGCGAAGGGACGTCTGGAAGCCGGCAATCGCGGTCGACGGATCCGGCACGGTGCACGTCGTATGGGCCGAGAAACGTGACGGAGACTGGGATCTGTTCACCCGCGCCTACACCCCCGGCAAAGACGGCAAAGGGAGCTGGAGCGAGGAACGCCGCGTCACGAACACCCCCGGCAATGACTTCAATGTGGTCGCCACCACCGACAGCGACGGTCGTGTGTGGATCGCATGGCAAGCCTGGCGCGGCAACGGACGGGACGCCTCGCTGCGTGTCCTGTGGCGGCGTCTGGGGAGTGATCGCACTGGGATGAACCCCGAGCCGCGCGGCAATGCCTGGTGGCCTGCCATCGCCGCCGATTCGAATGGCACCGTGTACGTCGCGTGGGACGAATACGACGAAAACGGCGACAGCGGCAGTTACGACGTCCGGTTGGCGACGATCCGAAACGACCGCGTGCAAACCCGTTGGATCACACGGGGCAGCACCTACGCCGCCCGACCATCGCTGGCCTGTGACCCGCAGGACCGCCTGTGGATCGCCTACGAAGAAGGCGACGCGAACTGGGGCAAGGATTACCAGGGTTCCACTCCGGAAAAGGTCGGCATACGCAACCTCGGCGCCGGTCTGTACGTCCGGCGGACGGTCCGCGTCCGTTGCCTCGTGGACGGCGAACTCAAACGGACCGAAGCCGATCTGCAGGACACCTTGGCCACACGCCTCAAGAGGAATCGCAGCATCCCGCGACTGGCGATCGACCAGGACGGCGGAGTATGGCTGTTCTTCCGACACCATCCGTTGGCAAACGGGGGCGGCGAAACGTGGCATTCCTACTACACGCGGTTCGACGGCAAATCCTGGTCACCGCCGCGACAGCTCGCGAACTCCTCGAATCTGCTCGACAACCGGCCGGCCCTCGTGCCGTATCGCGATGGACTGTTCGTATTGCACAGCAGTGACTCCAGGCAGCGAACCCAGAATCGCGATCAGGACGACCTGTTCGTGTCCATTCTCGGCGACGGCGACACTGCGCCGCCACGACTCCAGGACGCGCCCGCAACAGAAGCAGACGCGGCTCCGCCGGTACACCCCGGAGAACCACAAACCGTGGCCAAACTCCGCGATTTCCGCCTGACGATCGGCGGCCGCGAGCTGCGATTGGTCCGCGGCGAGTTCCACCGGCACACCGAATACACCGCGCACCGCGACCAGGATGGGACGCTCGAAGACAGCCTGCGTTACGGCATCGACGCCGGCCGCCTGGACTGGATGGGCAACGGCGATCACGACAACGGCTTCGGATCGGAATACATGTGGTGGCAAATCCAGAAGATCTTCGATCTGCACCACCACCCGCCGCGGTTCGTCGCCGCCATGACCTACGAACGCAGCGTGCGCTTTCCGAGCGGTCACCGCAACGTGATGTTTCCCGTCCGGGGCATCCGACCGCTCCCACGGCTTTCGAACAAACAGGAACTGCTGTACGGCACCCCCGAAGAAGGTGCCCCGGACATCAAGCTGCTCTATCGCTATCTGAAGCATTTCGACAGCATCTGTGCCGTCCACACCAGCGGAACGAACATGGGCACGGATTGGCGCGACAATGACCCGCTGGTCGAGCCGATCGTCGAGATCTACCAGGGCCACCGGCACAATTACGAACGCCTGGACGCACCGCGTGCCGCCACCAAAGCAACCCAGATCGGCGGCTTTCAGCCCAGCGGCTACATCAACAATGCACTTGAAAAGGGCTATCGCCTGGGATTTCAGTCCTCCAGCGATCACGTCAGCACGCACATGAGTTATGCGTGCGTCTGGGTCGAAGACAATTCACGCCAAGGTATCATCGACGCATTCAAGAAACGGCACTGCTACGGGGCCACAGACAACATTCTGCTGGTGGTGACTTCCGGCGAACACCTGATGGGCGACGAGTTCATGACCGACCAACCACCTTCGCTGACGGTCCACGTCGAAGGCACCGCCCCGATCGCCAAAGTGCACGTGATCCGCAACAACCGCTATGTGTACACGGCGGAACCCGGTAAGCGCGTCGTCGACCTGACTTTCACCGATGCCGATCCGTTGCCGGGCCAGACCGCCTACTACTACGTGCGGGTCGAGCAGGCCGACACCAACCGAAACCTCGCTTGGGCCAGCCCCATGTGGATCCGCTATCAGCCGTAAATGCCCACAGGACGTTCACGGCCGTCCCAGCAGAACACATTCGGCCGCCGCATCGTCCCCGTAAATCCCGCCACTGCCACATTACCGCCGTGCACACGGCCCATCGCCGCTTCCGGAAAGCTCCGACACCGGCGACGCCGTTGCGTCGCACCATACGACGTTCGACCACGGATCTGCTCTGACGTGCGCCGCGGCGGCCCTGCACCGCCGGCCGCTTTGCCAATGGCCCATCGCCCGCGTTCGGTCACCGCACACCACCGTCACGAACGATCGAGCTGCTCGGCCAGTTCGAGAATCGCTTCCGCATCGAGCACCAGATCGTTCCTTTCGAACAGCCGCTGAACAGCGATCCGGTGGATTCGCATTTTCAACCCGCCGACGCCGATCGCCCCGTAACAGATCGTGCCGTCGCGTTCGGCAGCCTTGTCTGCGGGTTTGATTCCGGCAACGCCGGCCGGTGGCACGGCATTCAGATCGATCGCCACGCGCAAATCGCCCGCCGCTTCCAGAGCTCCTGTCGGCATCAATTCGGCTCCGGCGGCTCCGGCGGATACGAGAATCTGCGTGCCGCCCAACAGCTCTTTCCAGTCGTCCACAACGGCTGTTTCCACCGGCTCGACGACCGCTTCGGGAACGCTGGCTCGAACCTGCTGACAGGCAACCTCCGCCCGCTGCAACGACCGCGACGCGATTCGCACACGAGCTCCGCGCAGCGCCAGCATCCGCGCAACGCGTTGTCCCACCGGCCCAGTCCCCCCCAGAACGATGGCCATACTTCCACGCAACTGCTGATGTCGTGCAGCACTCACAACGGCTGCCGCCGCTGTCGTATTGCAGCCATTCGAATCCATCATCACCGAAACACGCAGTGGTCCGAAGAACGTTTCCGTCACGCGCCGCAACAGCTTTTCACCGTCCTTGACGCCGCTTCCGCCGATGAAGATCGCTGTGTTTTTCAGATCCTCCGGACCGCGCGTGAACATCGCCCCATGGACCAGCGGCACGACGTTTTCGCAGGTGACGCCGCCATAGCTCATCAGTTGATCGACACCGGCGTCCACCGCAACCACTCTGTCGAAACTGCTGGGCAATGGATCCGTGTCGAACTGCAGGAGAATCTTCTGCATTTCCAGTGCTCCCGAAATCGGTCCAATCAGGCGCCCGGACAGGCTCTGCCCTCCGCGAGCATTGGCGGCTCGACAGCCGGCCGTGGCTTTGGGGATCGAAAAGGAGGCAACAGAAAACCCGGCGGTCGTCGCCGATCCGCCGGGCATGCACGCCGCACGCGCCTGACCGCACTGATCTGCCGTCTGCGGACGATCCGTGTCGACAACGGCGTACTCGAAATCAGCCTTCCGGCGTGAAGAACGGGTGCTTGGCCTCGTCCTTCTTGGCCACGACTTCCGACGGCGACGGCTCGTCCTTCATGGCGCGGGCCAGCGCCAGCTTCGTGGCTTCGTAGTTGTACCGGTAGATCTTCTGATCATCCTTGGCGTTCCAGTGGATGAAAACACCGCAGACGATCACCAGTTGATCCGCTTGGTCAGCAGGAATTACACCCTCGGCCACCGAATCCGCAACCGCCTTGGCAACCGCGTACTGAGCCGGCCCGAACATCTGCACGGCCTGCCGCTCGCCCTTGATCGTGACCTTCGTGACCATCACGGTCGCCGGCTTCACCGCCAGGTTCGGCGTCAGCACAGCCAGCAGGTTGCTGTGCCCGGCTTTCTGGTCGGCCAGCGCATTGGCAAACGCAATCCCGGCAGGTCCACTCTTGTCACCGATGATCAGGTCGATATGAGCGACCTCGTTGCCTTCACCGACCAAAGCTTCGCCGACATGAAACGACATGGTTGCTCTCCTCTCCACAGATCGCGTCTTCCGAATCCCACACCCAACCGACCGGTGCCGTCCCATTCCGGTAGTTCGAAAACGGGCACGCCGTTACTGCGTCATTGCAGGCCGGTCCGCGAATGATCGACGTTGATCGACAAGCACCGCGTTGTATACCAACTGCCAGCCGCTGATGCCAGCAATCGCGGATTCCCCAGCCGGTCGGCGCTCCGCGCCAACGCACGCCGAACGACCGATCGGCACATTGACGGAACCCCAACTCGACAGCCCCCCAACCGGGCTTTGCACCCGCCTCGGTGCGCTGCGCGCAAGACCGTCGTACCAGCCGAAAGACACCGCAGCGCTCCGATTCGGTTCGGTTCGCCGGGCCACAAAGCAACGCGCCCCTTGAAGCACGTCGACAGCGATCTCACCACTGGAGAGCTTGTCGCAAGTCGTCGATCAGGTCATCGACGTTTTCTATACCCACCGATACCCTCAACGTTTTCTCGCTGATCCCGGCCTTGCGCCGCGCTTCGGGTGTCATCGATGCATGACTCATCGTCTCGGGATACTCGATCAACGACTCCACACCGCCAAGCGACTCGGCCAGAGCGAACAGTTTCGTTCGGGTGAGCACACGCTCGGCCTCGCTACGCCCTCCGCGGACGTCGAAGCTCAGCATGGCCCCCGGTCCGCGTTGCTGCCGCTGGGCCAGTTCGTATTGGGGGTGGCTCTTCAGCCCCGGATAGTAAACGCGCTCGACATTGGGATGCTCTTGCAGCATCTCTGCGATCGCCATCGCGTTGCGCTGATGCACCTCCATCCGGGGAGCCAGCGTTTTCACTCCCCGCAACACAAGCCACGCATCGAAAGGCGAACATCCCAGCCCCAAAGCATTGCAGACCTCACGAATCCGCTGAGCGTGCTCTTCGTGCCGCGTCACGATGCATCCGCCGACGACATCGGAATGGCCATTGAGGTACTTCGTCGTCGAATGCACGACGATGTCCACACCGAATTCAAACGGCCGCTGAAGGTATGGGGAAAGGAACGTATTGTCGGCAACGGTCACTGCGCCGGCCTCGCGCGCGATTTCGACCACGGCGGCGATATCGGTCAGCCGCAACAGCGGATTGCTCGGCGTCTCGATCCAGATACAGCGAGTGTTCGGTCGCACTGCATTCCGGACGTTCCCGGGATCCACCATATCCACGAACGAAAACTCCAGGCCCATCGGAGCGAAATAGTCTGCAAACAGGCGATAGGTACCCCCATAGATGTCGTTTCCGGCGATGATATGATCCCCGGGCCGGAACAGATGCAATGTCGCGGTGATCGCAGCCATTCCCGTACATGTCGCCCAGCAGTCGATGCCCCCTTCCAGCGAAGCGATGTTCTCTTCCAGTGCACGCCGGGTCGGGTTGCCGCTGCGCGTATAATCAAAGCCGCGGTTTGTACGCAGATCGTCCCAATAAAACGTCGAAGAAGGATAAATCGGCGTAATACAACTGTTGAACGTCCGGTCCTTGTCGACCCCGACGTGCACGCTGCGTGTTTCGAATCGCATCTTCGTCGCTGCTCCCGTTGCCAACAGCCGCGCCACAACATTTCCACTCTGGCGCCGTCTGGAGGACCGGGCCCAACCGCTGCACTCGGCTTGGAAAGGCCGGTCGACCACGCGACCGTCATCTCAATGGGGCCCGAAGCCGTCATTCGCTGCGCGCCGTTCACGAAACGTGGGCAATGAAAAGAAACCCCACGAGCGGCCCCTGCGAAGCAACCTCGCCGGCCGACAGGCGAACATGGCAAACCACGCAAGCCATGTCGTCACCGAGGGCGCAACCGTCCGTCACTCGCCGATGCGATTGCGTCGGAACAGACGGCTCGCTTGCTGCAGACGGCGTTTTTCGGATTCTGACAGCGAGTCATAGCCGAACTCATGGACTTTCGCCAGCAACGCATCCACCTCGGCTCGCAACGCGAGCTCTTCGGCAATCCGCTTTTCCTCCCGAGCCGCGCGCCGCCGAGCGAGCCACCGGCGTATCGGTCCCGGACGCCGCACCGCTACACGTTCGCCTTCTTCCCCGCGTTCCAACGAAGTATAGCCCTGGGAAAAATCGTACCCGAGGAAGCCCTCTTCATACTGATCCTGGAACTGTAGCTGAAAGGCCTCCTGCACATTCAGAACCAGCACAACAGCGCCGATGAACATGATCCAGGTATTGGAAAACACGAGCCCGGCAAACAGAGCCAGAAACCCTGCCGTGAAACCGACGCGGAGATAGACCTCGTTGCCCGATTGCCGGCCCCGGTATTCCGCGAGCACACACTGCAGCATCCGACCGCCGTCCAGTGGAAACACCGGCAACAGATTCACCAGCAACAGTATCTCGTTGGCGACGAATATCAGCGCCACCACGTCCCGCCAGAATGTCTCCGACGTCAACGGGACGTTCGGAAACACGAACGGGTGCAGCACGTCGGTGGGATTCGCCGCCGTCCACAGCACGGCCGGCAACGTCACCAGACAAAGGCAAAGATTCACCGCCGGTCCACAGGCCGCCGTCCAGAACCGCGACCAAAACGTCGGCGCCGGCTGCACGAACGCCAGGCCGCCCAAGGGCCAGATCAGAATCTCGCGCCCATCTCCCCCCGTACGGCGGGCAGCGAAAACGTGCCCGAATTCGTGCGCCAGCACGCTCAGAAACAGGACACCGCAAAACGCCAGCGCCACGCGCCAGTCGCCCAATCGGTACCACAGCACCAGCAGCAGCAACGGGAAAAAAACGCTCACCCGTACATTGGTGCCGGCGTAAACGCCGATCGGAAACGAAGCGAACAGGGGATTTGATCGCTGGTGCATCGACGCCGCCTTCCTGCTGGTTCGCAGCGCTCGTCAACGCCCGTTCCGGCCGAGACGATGCGGCTCGTTGACCGGCGGCGACTCCGCAGTCGCACCCAATACGCCGGCCGCTCGTAACGTCGTCCACTGCCCCGTCAGGCGCATTCTACGGAGCCGCAAGAACGCCCGCAAATTGCGCGTCCGGGGCCCAAGGCTTCCACACCACCGGCCTGCGGACGAGCACACACAGACGATCGCTGAAACCACCACCAGCACACGTCACCAGCCGCCCGGCCCCCACAGCAATGCGTACCGCCCGGCGACGTTGACGACCAAGCGGAACGAAGGGCAAACCACATCTGCCGCACAACATGACCAGAAGGCAGACCGCAGCGCAAGGAGACGACTTGCCACGTTGGAGGCGAATCAGCCAGCGCCCGCACGCGATGGGCCGCGCCACGGGATGGCAATCCCGCCACCATCGCACCTTCTCCGCGCACGGCCCGACCGACGGCGCGTCCCCGGAAGCACCGTTGCTGCGACGCCGTGGCGGCAAGACGCCCCCCCTAC
>RFHO01000013.1 GCA_003696385.1 Planctomycetota bacterium
ACCCCGGCGATTTCGTCCGCCGGCTCGACGGCGTCCGGGGCCGCGGTGGTGTCGCCGGCCTACGCCGGCGTGCCGGCGATGCCAACCACGCCCGTTGTGCCGGCACCTGTGGGGCTCGGTGTGTCCGGCGGGTATGCGCTGGTGCCCGTGGTGGTTGTCCCCGTTGTTGCGCCCGCGGCAGCGACCGTCGTGACGGATCCGTACGTGGTTCACTTCGGACAACCGGCAGATGCGTTTTTCAACGGCCCGGGGCACCTGCGGTTTCCGTACTACAGCTATCGCCGTCCGTGGTTCTTTCCCGGACCGCCCCGGTTCAATCGCACGATCGTGTGGTGAAAAGTCGGCTCGTTGGATTCGTGGTCAGCCGGAGCGACGGCCCATGACCACGCGCGGTCGCCGGGCCGTGTCGGGGCGGGTCGTGATGTCCACGAAGCCGGAGAGCTGCATCAGCCTTTCCACCGATTCCTTCTGGCCGGGATCGATCTCGAGGATCAGCCAGCCGTCGGGGCGGACGAACGCCGGACCTTCGGCCACGATGCGGCGGATGACGGTCAATCCGTCCGGACCGGCCAGCAGAGCGGCGTGCGGCTCGTGCAACCGGACGTCCGGCGGGAGGGTCTCGAAATCGGTATCGGCGACATAGGGCGGATTCGCGACGACCACGTCGAAGGTCGCCGGCACCACCGGAGCCGATGCGGCACCGGCGTCCGTCGGTTGTGATGCGCCGGGGATCGGCAGGGGGGCGAACAGGTCACCCTGAAGGAAGGTCACTCGCTCCGTCACCTCGTGCCGGGCCGCGTTCCGCCGCGCCACCTCCAGCGCTTCCGCGGACAGGTCGGTGGCCACGACATGCGCGTCGGGACGTTGCACGGCCAGCGTGATGGCGACGCAGCCGCTGCCGGTGCACAAGTCGAGGATCCACGGTTCGCGGACGTCGCGCAGGGCGTCGAGCGCCGCCATCACCAGCGTTTCGGTTTCCGGACGCGGGATCAGTACCGCCGGAGTGACCTCGAAATCGAGGCTGAAGAATTCACGGTGTCCGACCAGGTAGGCTACCGGTTCGGAGGCGGCGCGGCGCCGCACCAGGTCGCGCAATAGCGCCCGCTCCGCCTCGCCGACCGGCTGATCGTATTCGGCGTACAGACGGATTCGCGGGCACCGTCGGGCGTGCGCCAGCAGGATTTCCGCATCCAGTCGCGGTGAGTCGCTGCCGTGTTTCCGCAGGTATTCGGTGGTCCACTTGAGAATCCGCCCCACCGTCCAGTCGGACTCCGGGGCGGGTGACGCGGGATGTTGCAGCCGACTGTCATCCATGCCGCTGGCTCCTGCATTCACGTCCTCCGCGGCGTGCCGGGGCGCCGCAGGTCCGGCTGCGAATCGCCACTCCGTTGGACCGCGGTCGGGCCCGGCGCGTGCCGCAGTGCCGCTTCGATCAGTCGTTCGGCCCGCGACAACGCTGCCCGGGCCGCCGACAGGACATGATCGGCCGACAGCCGGGCGTCTGACGGCTGCCGCGCGTGGGAATTGGTGACGATCGAGAACGCCAGTGTCCGCATTCCCATCGCGGCCGCCGCCAGTGCTTCGGGAACGCTCGACATGCCGACCAGGTCGACGCCGCAGCGCCGCAGCCACCGGGCCTCCGCCGGCGTCTCGTAATTTGGGCCGCTCATTGCGGCATACACACCCTCCGCGATGGGCATGTCGCCGGAAAGCGTCCGTCGGACGGAACGGCGCCACAGAGGATCGTACACGAGGCCGGTCGAAACCACGGGGACGCGGGGGAAGGCCAGCTCGGCTCGGGATGGTCCCCGGTACGACGCCCCGGACAGCGGATTCGCTCCGGCGGACGATGTTCGGGGCGGGTCCGGTTCAGGGCACGCCCCATTTGCGGCGAGCGAAGGAGGATGTTCCTCCGCGGGTGGTTCTGCCGGAGATCCCGACAGCCCCAGCCCCCCGTGAGCCCCGCCGATTCCACGAATCGCCTGCAGTACACGGCCGAGTCGGCTGCGCTGCGGCAGCAGATTCACGTGGTCTCGGATCAATACCACGTCACCAACGCAGTAGGCCGGGTTCAAGGCTCCGGCGGCGTTGGTGATGACGATCCGCCGCACTCCGAGGAGTCCCAGTGCGACGACCGGCAGGACCAGCATCTCCGGCGTGTGGCCCTCGTAGGCGTGAAACCGGCCGGCGGCCACGACGACGGCATGTCCCCGCCAGCGGCCGGCCACGAACCGGCCGCTGTGCCCGGGCGCCGTGCAGGACGGGAAGCCCGGCAAGTCTGCAAATGGGACGGTGCGCGGCCGGTCGATCGCGTCGATGAATGTGTCCAGACCACTGCCCAGGATCACGGCGGTCGCGTCGCCGCTCGGCGAAAGCCGCGCCGCGATCCGTTCGGCGGCCGCCGCCGCAAATTGCAGCAGTTGCACCGTGCCGGAGGTCACGGGGCACGCTCCCTTCACCGATCGCCGACGGTCCGCGGCATTCCGTTGTCGTCCGGACCCAATGCGAGAATGTACTCGACGGCCGTCCGGCTCCATTCGTCTGCCGAGGGATAGTGTGCCGCCGCTCTTCCGAAACAGCTGCGAAGCATGTCGGTGTCGATGATTCCCGGGTTGAGCGGGACGGCCGCCATCGTCGGCGGCAGTTCCTGGGCCAACGCACGGGTCAGTCCCTCCACCGCCCACTTCGATGCGCAGTACGGGGCGACTTCGGGGGCGGTCGAGCGGCCCCAGCCGGAGCTGAAGTTCACGATCACGCCGCGGCCGCGGTCGATCATTGCGGGCACGAAATGACGGATCACGTTGGCGATGCCGCACACGTTGACGTGCAACACACGCTCGAACTCGGCGGCGGGAACCTTCCAGAGCGGTGCGTTGCGGTTGATCACCGCCGCGTTGTTCAACAGCAGATCCGGCGGTCCCAGATGCGCCAGAAGTTCGGTGGCCCACGCCTTCACCTGGGCGTCGTCCGAGACGTCGACGACCGAGAACGCGTGGTGCGGAAACCGCCGGCGCAGCGCGTCGACCCGCTCGGTCGTCCGTCCGCAGCCGGCGACCCGCCAGCCCCGCTCGATGAACCGTTCGGCCAAAGCGCGACCCAGCCCGCGGGAAACACCGGTGATGACTACGGTAGCCGTATCCGCCATCGTGCCGCCCTCCTGATCGATGTCGGCCAAACGGTGGTTGGATGCCCGAGATCTGCAGAGCCGGGCGATCGGCGGGGCGTTCCCAACCGGCGGCGCCGGCGGTATCGTCCGGTCGCGCGCGGACCCATGGGCCCGCCCGAACGTTCGCTCCGTTCCGTCCGAGGCGGTCGCGGCAGTGTCGCCTGAAGGCGCGATCGGGTCAAACATGACAGGTGCCGGCCGTTCCGTCTATCGCGGCGTTCGGAACGACGTTTGCATGGCTGCAGTCGGAGGTGAAAAAATGGCCGACGGCCGCCGCGGCCGGCGGCGCGACTGCAAGTGCGAAGGGGGCCCAAGGTGAGCGGATCGACACACGTATCGTCCCAGCCGCTTGGCTGGCCTACTGCGGTGCGGCCGGAGTGCCCGTCGCCGGTCGGAACCTCATGCTGCCGCGTTCCGAAGACGAACGGCGTCGACGCACCTCGAAGTCCGGCACGAAGCGTGGCCTGGGCGGCGGGGACGGTGTTGTCCATCGTCATCGCGGGGTGCTGCCGGCCGTCTCCGCAGCCGGTTCCGGCGCAGGGCGGTGCGGTCGATGCCTCGGCACGACCGGCCGCGACATCGGTCGATGTGCGACCCGCCGATGAGCCGAACGGTGCGTCCGCCGGTGCAGGCACAACGTCAGCTGCCGGGAAGGAGGGAAACACGATGAAGATTTCGAGTCCCGCGTTCACTCACGGAGCACCGATTCCCGTCAAGTACACCGGTGACGGGGAAGACGTCTCGCCGCCACTGACGTTTGCCGACATCCCCGAAGGGACGGCGGAGCTGGCACTGATCTGTGACGACCCCGATGCCCCCACGCCGCAGCCGTGGGTCCACTGGGTCATCTACAAGCTTTCGCCCGATCTGACCGGCTTGCCCGAGGGCATCCCACCGCAGCCGGTCGTGGAAACGCCCGTGCAGGCGAGGCAGGGGAAAAACTCGTGGCCCAGTGGGCGGACGATCGGTTACCGTGGCCCCGCTCCCCCGCCCGGACACGGGACACATCATTATCACTTCAAGCTCTACGCTTTGAAGGAACCGATCGACTTGCCACCGGGGGCCACCAAGGAGCAGTTGCTGGCGGCGATGGACGGCAGGATTCTGGCCGAAGCCGAGCTGGTCGGGACGTACAAGAGATGACCGGAGAGTCGTGCAGGGCCGTGGCGGCACGGGATTTGCCTCGCCGATGCCTGCGAAATGCGTCTTTGTGATCGCTGGAGCGGCCATTAGAATCCCCGCCTCTTGTCCGGACGGCCCCTGTCGGCCGTCGATCGGACGCACGGAGGACGTTGATGCCACAGGCCGTCGGTGTCCCAGGGATGGAGAGACTGCACGTGACCGGTTCGAACCGATGGGATGGGCTGCTGGCGACGAACGGACGTCGCCCCGCGGCCGGCGATGGAGATTTGGCGATCGCGGGACGCTTCCGGAAAACGGGGCGATGGACGCCCTCGCGAAACGTCGCAGCCGCAGCGTACCGCGACCGACGGGGCGGCCAGCCATTCCGGTCGGTGTGCACGGTGGAGATGGCGGTCCGCGGCCTGTTGGCGTGGTTGGCCTTGAGCGTCACGGCCGCCGCACGGCCAGCGGCGGCGCAAACGGCCGGGCCGGCTGGAGCGTCCGAAGACCCGCAATTGGAATCGGTGCTGCGGAAATGGCAACAGGCCACCGATGGCATCGATTCCCTGGAGGGTGTGCAGGACCGCATCGTCTACGACAAGGTTTTCTTCACGGCCAAGCACACGCGGGGGCATTTCTACTACCAGGCGCCGGATAAGGGGCGGATCGATTTCGACGCTCCCAAGGACGCCAAGCCCAACGCCCGCGTAACGAAGACCGATCCCAAAACCGGCAAGGTCTACGAGTTTCAGGTGACGTCCGGTCAGCCGGAGACCTGGATCTGCGACGGCAAGTTCATCGTGCAGATCGACCACACGCAAAAGACCGCCAACAAGTACCCTCTCCCTCCGGACGTACAGGGCAAGAACATCATCAACGGTCCGCTGCCGTTTCTGTTCGGCTTGCCGCCTGAGGTGGCCAAGCAGCGCTACCGGCTCAAGCTGCTCGGCCAGAACGAGCACGGACTGTGGATCCACGTGGTACCCAAGTGGAAACAGGACGCGGCGAACTACCGCGAAGCCACGGTGATTCTCGACCCCAAGACCTTCCTGCCGCGGGCCGTTCAACTGATCGATCCGGCCGGCACGAAGGAAACGGTGTTCATGTTCGACCAATTGAAGGTCAATCAGGCCGGACACGGGAACATCGTGCAGCGGATCATTCGCGCCGGCCTGCTCCGTGGGGACCCGTTCGATCCGCCCCTGCGCGGCTACAAGGTGGTCGTGCACGAACAGGCCGTGAAGGTTCCCAACGTGCTGCGAATGAACTGGAAGACGGCGCAGGCCACACTGGCTCAGCGTGGTTTCAAGGTCCGTTTCGAACGCGGAGCGGCCGCACCGGATGCCAAACTCACCTACACCGTGGCCCGTCAGGTGCCGGCGCCCGACACCTTGCTGGCTCCCGGAGAAACCGTGGAGCTGACGCTGTTCTTGCCACCGCAATCCCGGAAAGACGCTCGGTGAGCGACGCCGCTGTGGGGCACTTGTTGGCGTTGCGAGTGCGCGGGGGCGTGCGACGGCTGTGCCTCCGTCCGTTCAATCGAAGCACGTCACGCAGGCCGGTGCGGTGGTTCCTCAGGCGTCGTGGCCTTCCCGCTCACGCAGGTAGCGCCGCAGGGCGTCTTGCCAATCGGCCATCCGGTGCCCCGTGAGACGTTCGAAACGGCTGCAGTCCAGGACACTGAACCGTGGCCGTGCAGCCGCCGCGCCAAACGCCTCGGTCGTGATCGGTTCAACACACGTGTCCAGCCCCGCCAGCTGGTATATCGTACGGGCCAGCTCGAACCAGCTGGTCGAACCGCCATTGGTGATGTGGTACAGACCGTACCGCTGCGTCGGCAGCAGCAGCAGGATGGCTTCGGCCAGATCCCGGGTATAGGTCGGCGTGCATCGCTGGTCGGCGACCACCTGCACCCGCGGGCGCTCCCGTCCCAGTCGAAGCATGGTTTCCACGAAGTTTCCTTTGCCGCGTCCGGCGACCGCGGCAACGCCGAACAGGCCGCACGTGCGGACGACGAAATGCCGTGGAGCGATCGATCGCACGAAGTACTCGCCGGCCAGCTTGGAAGCAGCATAGACGCTCAGCGGACCGGGGGGATCGTCTTCGCGATACGCGACGCTGCGCTGGCGGTCCAGGCCGAACACGTAATCCGTGCTGATGTGAACCAGACAGACGTCGTGTGCCCGACACCACTGCGCCAAGGTCCGCGGCCCCAGCGCATTGATGCGAAAAGCGGTCGCAGCGTCCTCTTCGGCACGGTCCACGAAGTTGTATGCCGCGGTGTTCACGACGTGCGTCAGCGGAGCCCGGCGGTGCAGTGCGGTCAGGCAGCGTTGCACGGACTCCGTGGAACTGATCTCGATGTCCCGGTGCGTCAGGGCGACGTGCGCGTCGGTGGGCAGGGATCGGCAGAGGTCGAATCCCAGTTGTCCCGTGCTTCCGATCACTGCAATGCGCATGGTGAACCCCACGCCGTGCCGGACCGCCGTGAACGACAACCCGTGGCTGGATTGCGACCATCCCAACTGTCGAAGCACGCGGCCTCACCCGGGAGTCCCCCGGAAAGTGCAGAGCGGCGGCGACGCGGTCCGATGCTCTCGCCACGGTTTCCGAACGGGCGCGGCCACGGTCGCAGGACGTCCATCGTGAGAAAACGCCCGTGACTAGCGGTCGGACGACGTCTGGCAGGAGTCGTCCGGATCCAGCCAGTAACGCTGCTTGAGCATCCGGATGCGTTCGGCGGTGGGCGGCTGGTTGGTGCCGAACTGGTTCGGATGGCGGGGCCGGTCGCGGCGAACGACCCGATAGACGGTGACGGGCGGCGGTTCGTTCCGGTTGCAGACCCAGTCCCATACATCGCGGAGCAATGGTCGCGGGTTGCGGTTCAGCACCCAGCAAAGTCCCGCGATGCCCAAAGCCGTGCCGGCGACGCCCAGCAGCGGGTACAACGGATCTTCGGCGAAAAACAGGGCGATGGCCGCGCAGAATCCCGTACCCAGAAGCGTCACGAAGGTCGTGGCCAGCAGGGCCACTGCAGAACGACCGAAATCGCGGTCCGGAAACCGGGACATCGCTGTGCCTCGCACCACACCTCTGACGTTCCGACCGGTTCATTATGCGACAGCATTGGCGGCGGCCGCAAGCGGAGACGGCGTCGGTCAGTCCCCGGCGGCGCGCTGCGTCGTCAGTCGTCGATGGCCGCGGCGTCGCAGCGTGCGTCCGTCCAGTCGATGCGGTCGAACAGCTCCAGCAGCCTGCGGCCCCGATCCGGATTCAGTTGCTGGACATAGGCGATCCGGCCACGAAGGTGGGCGGCGAAATCGGTGGCACCGGTGCGGTTCTGGGATGCGGGGCCGTGCCGGATGCAATTGGTCAGAATCGCCTTCAGCTCGTCGAACAGCGCGCGCGGGACGTTCGGCCGTGTGTTCACGACCACGCCCGTCACGATTTGGCGCTGGTGAGCACGCAGGATGCGGAACTTGTCCGCGTTCAATCGCAGCCGCTCCTGCTTGACGATCTGCCGCACCAGCGGAAGCAGCACGTGTAGGCCGCGGTCGAGGTGTCCGCCGCCGGAGATCGTCAGGTCGTCCGCGTACCGCGTGTACCGGGCCGAAAAGGTTCGTGCCAGCCCGCTCAATCGAACGTCCAGTGGAAATGCGGCGAGATTCGCCAGCGCCGGCGACGTGGGAGCGCCCTGCGGCAGATGGCGCCGCTGATACCGGAGCAGGCTGACGGCCGCTCCCGGTTGCGGCGGATTGACGCTCAACGGCAGGATCGACGTCGTCAGCCGGGCCAGCCACAGCGCCGCTTCGCGCGAATAGCCCAGCCCGCGAAACACCGCGACCACCCGGTTGAATCCGATCGACCCATAGAAGTCGCTGATATCGAACTTGACCACGACGGCGGATCCGGCATGCACCGCGGCATTGGTCCGCGGGCTGCGGC
>RFHO01000158.1 GCA_003696385.1 Planctomycetota bacterium
CACTGCCCGGTGGTGTAACGGTAGCACGCTTGACTCTGGATCAAGTAGTCGGGGTTCGAATCCCTGCCGGGCAACTTTTCCGAACAACCGTCTTTCGGGACCGGCTCCTCCAGCCGGCACTGACGCACTCGCCGCACTTCCGAGTCGTCGGCATTTCGGCCGGCATGGTTCTTCACCTTCCCACGTCCGGAAGACCTCGCGCCACAACCACGCATACTCTGCGTCTCGACCTCGACATCCGTCGCCACCAACACACTGTACGCCGGCTGCCTTTCGCATAAGACGCTCGGTTGCCGTCCGTCGTCGTGGAGGTCGCCCCCATCCGCACTCCGCACGCCATCCGTTGCATTCGTCCCGCTTCCCAGCGGACCCTGCGTCCATTTCCGCACCCGCTACGCGCGGAAGCGGCGTGGACGCAACTCCGGCTGCCGCAGGGAACCACACGGACCAACGCCGCAAACCCGAATACTCGCTGCCCCGTGGCGCCGTGGAGTAACAGCCCGCCGTGACCTCCGTCGGTCGGCAGACTCATGCACCGCTCGAATGGGCGCAACGATGAAATCGGCCTTCCTGAAAGCTTCCCAGTGAAATCAAATGGCTGTTGCAGTCGTGACCGTGACAGGTATTACAGTGCCTTCGATGTCGTGCAGATCGTTGTCCGGCGATTTGAGCATCTTCGTGGAATGTATCAACCTTGCCAGCATGCCCCGTACGATATCGGGACGCAGCAGTCACCCGGTTGAAGACTCGTGGAGCACAGTCACTATTAGGCACGCCCGGGGCCTCTCCGCTGGCTCTACTGCTGTTAGTTGAGTGAGCACTTTGTTGGGCGCGGCACCGGCATTCGCCTTCAAACCTTTCATCGGGCCATAGACGTTTGACGTCCTTGGCATTCAAAAGGAATACTCATGTTACCATCGGTTCTTCGCAGCGCGGGTTCGATTGTTCTCAGCTTGGCCGTTGCGCTGGGACTGGTGATCGCCGTTGAAGTCTTCGGCGCCGCCGTCCACCCGTTTCCGCCGGGCGCCGACACCAGCGACCCGGAAGTCATCAAGGCCCACGTGGCAAAGTTTCCTCACTGGGTCCTGGCCGTCGTCGCCATCGCATGGGGGTTGACCGTTTTCGTCAGCGTCTGGCTGGCAACGCGACTCGGGCCGAACCGACATCCGGCGCATGGTATTTTCGTGGGTTTGCTTCTGCTCTCGGCAGTCACCTGCAACATGACGATGTTGCCATACCCAGTGTGGTTCGAGGTCACAAACTGGGTCATTTTTCCAGCGGCCATTTATGCCGCTGTAATGGTAGGTCGAGGGCCGAGACGGGAAGGTTGACCTGTGAACTCGTTGGCATCCCGGTTTTCAGTATCGGCGGACGGATATCACCGCGGCCTGCGTGGCGTATCCGTCGCGTGGTTCGATGTGTTTCAATTTCCTGCCGACCGACGGCCATGGGCGCACCAGCCCGTGATGCTGTTCGCTCCCCGGCTCGGCAGATCGGCGAACACAAGTCTTGTCGAGGCGGAATGACATGAAGGTGACGGTCGTCGATGGAGACCTGCTCGACCAGAATGTCGATGTCATCGTCAACCCATGGAATCGGAACGTCATTCCATGGTGGCTACTCATTCCGCAAGGGGTGTCCCGTGCGATCAAGAAACGTGGCGGTCTGCAGCCGTTTCGCGAACTCGGGCGAATGGGCCCCATTCCGCTCGGTCATGCCGTGGAAACTTCGGCTGGAAGGTTGCCCTTCAGGTCGATCATTCATGTGGCGGGGATCAACATGCTGTGGCGTTCGTCGGAACGTTCGATCCGGGATTCCGTCCGAAACGCGATGGCCATCGCCAAGGCTCGTGGCTACAGGTCGGTGGCCCTCCCATTGATCGGCGCCGGATCCGGTGGCGGAAAGGCCGACGAAGTGCAGGCAATGATCGAGGACGAATTGAGCAAGTGCGATTTCGACGGCGAAGTCCGCATCGTCCGCTACTCCAAAACGCCCAAGGGCAAGGCCGAGAACCGCAGCGATGAACTCGAGCGGCGCTGAAATGGACAACGGCGCATTCCCGCCCGATGATCAACGGCGCCGCGTGTCTGACAGCGACCCGGCACCCGCAGTAATGATTCGACGCGGCGGTGAAACGCCGTCAATGAAGTCGATCCACTGCTCGCCGACTGCACCAGCGGCGAACCGGTCCTGCACGGTCGGAACCTGTCGGACGCCGTCGTTCAGGGGCGAAACGACTCGCCTGGCAGCCCTTCCGGGATCAGGTCGACGGGGATGCGGCGCTCCCGCAGCAGGACGAACAGGGCAGCCGCGATCAGGTCGGCCGTCGTTCCGGGATTCCGCCGGTTGCCGTCGGAACGCAGCCAGCGATCGAAGCGTTCCAGACGCTGTGGAGCGTCCGGCTCGCCGCGTTCCACCGCTTGCAGGACGTCGGCCGCGTGGCGGCTGACCAGCTCGGCTTCGGCCATGCCGCACTTGCGGGCGATCAGCGTGTCGGGATGGGCAGCCAGTTCCCGCAGAAACACGTCGCGGACGGCGATCGCCCACGGAGCGGCCGCCATGGCACTCGCCAGTTCGTCGGCGAGCCGGAAGACGTCCGCGAAATCGGTCACGTACTGAGCGGCCACGCGATCGCGGTCCCCCGCCGCGCGCATCGCGGTCAGCAGATCCGGCGGCGCCTCGCAGGCGCGGACGTCAAACCGCTGCGACGTTCCCAGTCCGCCGGGGCGGGCCAGGCGGATCGCCGCGTAGACCGCTTCGGCGTCACTGCGTGTCAGAGTGCTCAGAACGCGTCGGATGCCCGCAACGAGCGGAACGCCTTCCGCCACCGCGCACAGCGGGGCGAGCAGCAGGACGATGCCAAGATTGGTGTTGGCTCCGATGGCGTCCTGCACGGCTTTGACGGCACCGAGCACGGCCGGGCCGACACCTGTTTCGCCCGCGCGGGCCAGATGCGGCGCGGAAACGTCGGCGGAGAGGAGGAAATCCGCGACCGAAACATCCGCAAACGGCCGCCCCGGCGCGACGTTGCCCGGTTTGGGAGCCAGAACTTCCGCCTGGCACGCCAGCCGCACGCACCGCTCCAGCCACCTGACATACCCCGAAGGATCTTCCGTCGAACCAGCCATCGCCGCACACTCCGCTTTTCCGCCGTCGCGTCGCCGGCCGCGCTGCGCGACAGGCATCCCGGGACGCTCCGGGACCATTCAGTCTATCCGGTGTCGGTGGATGCGTTCACGGGCCCGACGGATGATTCGATTTGCTGCGGCCCGGGCGCGCGGCTTCCGGGATGGCACTGCCGTGGGGCGTTGCCATCGTCCCCTCGGAAGTCGAACATACGCGGTGTATGCAGCGAAGTGTGGTGTTCGTCGGGGGCGAACGCCGCGAGACGGCCGTGCCGGTCGCTCGTCGCGGGCGATCGGCCGATTGCGGCGGGGGTTGGCACGGTGAGCGGAAGTGCGATGACCTTCGATGAGCTCGTGCAGTCCCGGCGGAAGTGGATCGAAGAGGTGCTGCGGCCGTGGTGCCGGCGGGCGGCGCGTGCGGATCTGTTGGCAGCCGAGGCACAATGGACGGACCTGGCGGGGCAGGTCGACCCGCAGGAAACACTGTGGCCTTGGGCGTGGAGCCGATTCGAGGGGCTCGTGCATCCGGAGCTGCAGCGGCTGGACGAATCACGTGAAGTGACGATCGTCTTGCGGGACGGCCGTCGGGTTCGCGGGTTTCCGGACGGCCGCGAAAGCAGACGCGACGAACTGGTGCTGTTCCGCATCGATCCTCGGACCCGCGAACATCAGCGTTTCGGACCGTTGCGGATCGATCAGATCGAATTGGTCGTTCCAGCGGAGGCGGCATGACGGACGATCCGCGGCAGGACGTGCGTTTCGCGTTCGGTGAGAACTGGCGGCGGTTTCTGCGCACGGTGGACGAGGCGCGGATCGCCGCCGCGGTCGGCTCGCTGCAGACGATGCTGGAGCGTGGAGATCTGAACGGCCTGCGATTTCTGGACGTGGGTTGCGGCAGCGGCCTGTTCAGCCTGGCGGCGCGTCGTCTCGGGGCACGGGTGACGTCGTTCGACGTGGATCCACAATCGGTGGCCTGCACACGCGCGCTGAAGTGGCAATTCGCACCCGGCGATGCGGACTGGACGATTCTGGAGGGTTCGGTTCTGGACGCCACATTTGTGAAGCGGTTCGAACCGTTCGACGTGGTGTACAGCTGGGGCGTGCTGCATCACACCGGCGCGATGTGGGAAGCGTTGGAGAATGTCTGTGCGTTGGTCGCCCCGGACGGATACCTGTGTGTGGCGATCTACAACGACCAGGGCGGCGCCAGCCGTCGGTGGGCAGTGATCAAACGAACGTACAACGCCGCGCCGGCGGCGGTCCGATGGCTGATGGCCGCGGTGTTCTTCGTGGGTCACGAAGCGCGACAGGCAATGATTCGCGCGGTGCGGCTGAAGAATCCGCTGCCGTTTCGTGATTGGGCGGCGAAGAAACGGGAGCGAGGGATGTCGCCGTGGCACGACGCCGTGGACTGGATCGGCGGGTACCCGTTTGAAGTCGCGAAGCCGGAAGAGGTGTTCGACTTCGTGCGGCAACGGGGATTCTGTCTGACGTACCTCCGCACGCAGGGTGGAGGGTACGGCTGCAACGAATTCACCTTCCGGCGTCATCCCTGCCCGCCGCCGGAGGCGGGTCATCGATCGCGGCCGCTGGAGTCGCCCCGAGCCTGAATCCGTCAAATTGGCACGGCAGTCAAGCTGCGTTTCACAGTGCGGTCCTGAAACCGTGCCGCCAACGGAGCCCGGTCTCGCGGCGTATGGTTCGTTGGAAGGTCCGTCGTGCGGCGATTCGCGGGACCGGGCCCGAACCTGGTTCCGTGCAACGGCTTGCGGATGAGCGCACGGCCAGACGATGCAACAGCGGCGGACTGGCATCGCCGGCTCTGGGCGCGCGACGTGGTTGCTTCCATCGCTCGTGCCAGACCTTCTGCACACGTTCTGGCACGCTGTTTGCTGTGGTGCCGAGCGGACACTGCTGGCCCCGTCGCCGTGGTGGCGCCGCGGCGCAGTATCCGGCGGGCGGCATGGGCAGCAGCGGATGATGCGATAAGGATTCCAGCGAGAAGGAGGGCGGAGACATGCGTCAGACGGTTGGGATTCCGAAGTGGTTGCTATGTTTTCTGGTCGCCGGCGCGGCGACGGGCATTGCGGCGTTGGGGATCGTACTGGGGCCGGTGATTTCGTCCGCGGGGGCGCCCGCGGTTGCGCAGTCGGCACGGCCGCATTCGCCGGGTGTGGCGCAGGCGGACGACATTTCGCGGGCGTTCCGGCAGGCCGCCCGGATCATCGCTCCGAGCGTAGTGAGCATCGAGACTCAGAAACGCATCAATCTGCGGATGCGGACGCCGTTTCGTGGAGACGTACCGGACGATTTTCTCCGCCGCTTCTTCGGCGACGACCTGGAGCGGTTTTTCGCCGTGCCCAGCCCGGGTGGCGTCCAGCACGGTTATGCGACCGGAGTCGTGGTCAGCCGGGACGGACACATTCTGACGAACAATCACGTGGTGGCCGACACCGACAAGATCCTGGTGCGGCTGCCGGGTGAGAAGACTTCGTACGACGCGACGCTGGTGGGCACGGACCCCAAGACGGACCTGGCGGTGATCAAGATCGATGCAGGTGACGTGGAACTTCATCCGGCGCGACTGGCCGATTCGGATTCGTTGCAGGTCGGCGACTGGGTTCTGGCGGTCGGCGCCCCGTTCGGTCTGGACAATACGGTGACGGCCGGCATCATCAGCGCGACCGGTCGGAATTCGGTCGGCATTGCCGATTATGAAAACTTCATCCAGACGGATGCGGCGATCAACCCCGGCAACAGCGGCGGCCCGCTGGTGAATCTGCGAGGCGAAGTCGTCGGCATCAATACGGCAATCGCCACGCGGTCTGGCGCCAACGCCGGAATCGGATTTGCGATTCCGAGCAACATGGCGCGGCGGATCATGCAAAGCCTGATCAAGACCGGGAAAGTCGAACGCGGCTGGTTGGGCGTGGTGATTCAGGATCTGAACAAGGGACTGGCGCGGTCGTTCGGCTACACCGGAAGCGGCGGCGTACTGATCAGCGACGTCGCCCCCGACGGTCCGGGAGCGAAGGCCGGGCTGAAACCGGGTGACATCGTGGTGAAGTTCAACGGACGGCCGGTCAACGGCGCCAGCGACCTGCGAAACCAGGTGGCTTCCACGCCGCCGAACACCGTGGTGGTGCTGGACGTGTTCCGTAACGGCAAAGTGCAGCAGGTGCGCGTCAAGCTCGGTCGGCTGGAAGAGTCCGCGTCGATCCAGAGCGTCGCTCCGGGCACGGCCGAGGTGGACGACTTGGGCATCGCCGTGCGATCGTTGACTCCGGAGCTGGCCGAGCAACTGGGGTACGATCGCGACCAGAAGGGTGTGGTGGTCACCGAACTGGACCCCAACGGGCTGGCCGCACTTTCCGGGCTGCGTCGCGGTGACGTGATCGTCGACATCAATGGCATGGCCATCCGGTCGGTTTCGGACTTCAAGAAGGCGCTGCAGAAGTTCGACCTGAAGGAAGGCATCCGCCTGACGGTCAAGAGCGGCGATTTCCATCGCTTCGTATTCATCCAGAAGCGCTGAAGCGCCGCCGCGGTGCGAGGGTTCGCCCGCAGCTGGGTTACCTGGCCGCGGCGACGAGCCGGAGCGATCGCAGATGCCTGCAGCCTCCTGCCGGCACCGATCGGTGGAACCGTTCGGTGCCGGTTTCGTCTCGTGCCCGGCGATGGTGAAGCGCCGCCGGCAAGCGCCCCAGCGGCGACCGCGGCGAGACGACGAAACGGGGCAACCGCGCGTGGCGGTATTTTGCAACGAACGATACGCTGCGAGCAGCCCGCAACAGAAACACCGGCGGCGAACAGGCTGGGCGTCTGCGCGCGGTGAGACTCTGATGCGTGAGGACGGCCGCGACAGCGGATCCGAACGACCGAGGAGCTTGCGCATGAGGTTGTTGCTGCTATTGACCGGACTGGTGTTGATGGGCAACTTCGGCTGCCAGGGTAGCGTTCCGGCACCGGCTCCCCCGGTACGGACGGCACCCGATCCCGCCGCAGAGGACGATCCGACGGCCCCGCAGACGTATCAGGTGCGTTTCCACACGACCAAAGGTGATTTCGTGGTGGAAGTGCACCGTGACTGGGCGCCGCGGGGCGCGGATCGTTTCTATCGCCTGGTGAACGAGGGCTTCTACGACAATTGTGCGTTCTTCCGAATCGTGCCGAACTTCGTCGTCCAGTTCGGCATCAACGGCGACCCGAGCGTGCAGGATCGGTGGCGGGACGCTGTGATCCTGGACGACCCGGTAAAACAGTCCAACCGCCGGGGCACGATCACCTTCGCCACCAGCGGGCCGCACAGTCGGACCACGCAGGTTTTCATCAACCTGGCGGACAACGGGCGGTTGGACGAGATGGGCTTTGCCCCGTTCGGCGAAGTGATCGAGGGCATGGACGTGGTCGATTCGCTGAACGCCGAATACGGCGAACGGCCGGATCAGTCACGGATCCAGTTCGAAGGGAACGCCTATCTGAAGCGCGAATTTCCGCGACTCGATTACATTCTGACCGCGCGGGTCGTTGCACCTGGAAAACCGGCGCAGTCCAGTTCGTCTGCGGCCTCCGGCGGAGGGCAACCGGACGGCGAAGAAGACGGACGCTCCGTATCGCCGCCGGAGGCGCCGTGATGTCGGCGCCCGGCTGATTCCGCGGCATCGACGGTCGACCGCCGGGACGGACGCAGCGGGCGGCCGAACGTTTTGGGCGGATCCAACCGATGTATCGTCGCACCAGTGATCGTGCCGCCCCGGCCGTAGGACAGGGACCGCAGACGACCCTGTGGCACGCGGTCACGGAGGTGCGGCAGTGCGAACCGGCCGCGCTGATCGTGCCCCCGCGGATCGTGCGGCGGATGATCAAGCTGGATCGGGAGCTTCCGTATCTGGGGCTGCGCGTGCCGCACAGCGACAGCCTGGTGGTGTCGCGAGCGACCCTGCTGCGGAACGTGGAGCCGGAAGAGGTCGACGGAGCGTCGCTGGAAGGTCTGCCCGAACGGGTTCTGCTGCTGGCTCGGCCCGGCGATCGCGAACTCGCAGGGATGACAGCCGGCGAGCTGCTGCTGCGACTGTCCCGGCAGATGGTACATGCCCGTGTTCATGCGGCGCTGGAAGACGCCATCCAATCGAAGCGACTCAAACCCCGCGACGTCCGCCGGCGGATCGACCAGCTGGGCCAGGTGGCCTTCGATGAGGCGGTCGCCGTATTGCGCTCGGAAGAACGTCTGTTCGACGATTTCGACGCGATCGACGCCTATTGTGAACTGGCGGCCACCTTCATCGAACAGCGGACTTTCGTTCCGCATTGGCTGCCGGTGTACTTTCCATCGTTGCCGGATGCCGATCGCGTGGCGGCGATCATCGGGCAGGACATCGACATCGAGCGCCTCGCCGGTGCAGAGCGGCTGCCGGCGTCGGTCGTTCCGATCGTTCAAGCGCAACGCGCGCACGTCCTGGAAGGGTTTGCGGATTGGGCGCGAACCGAGTCCTCGACGGCCGCCGTGCAGGAAAACGAAGCCGCTCAATTGATTCACGAATTCTCGGTGGCCAAAGAGGCGCTCGGACACGTGCAGCCCAATTCGTGGCACGTGCACCGATATCTGCGTCAGGCCGCACAGCGTCTGGAGCGCGGCAACACGGTGGGCGCGGCGGTCTGTCGCATGGCCGCGCTGGCCTGGGCGTTCCCGGCCGACTGGCATGCGATCGAAAATCTGGTCCTGGAATGCGTGCAGGAGCTGCGAAGGCGACTGTGTCGCGCACTGGCGCTGCCGGACGAAGAGGCACATCAGTGGGACGCGTGCCTCGCCGAACTGCTGGTGCTCTCGATCGACGGCTTCTGGAACCATGAAAAACGGCTGCTGTACGACCTGCAGGCGATCTGCGTCGATTTCGAACGGCCCGTCCACCAGGTGGATCTGATCGGCTGGTTGCGGACGTTCGGTCGCCGTCCCCTGCAGCGTCCGCTGCCCAACCAGCAATTGGTTCAGATGACCAAGCGGCTGCAGCGGTCCATGCGTCGTCTGTCGCGCTGCCGGGTTTCGACGGACCGGCGCCGGCGGCTGCAGCGGCTGCTGTCGGCGGCGCTGGTGTCGACCGAACGACAGATGCGCCAGCGTTTCCGGCCGATGATCGAAGACGTGCTGGAGTCGACCGGTTTCGTTCCAGACGTACGGCCGGAGATCGTCGCCCGGCGGAAGCTGACCGAGGAACTGCTGGATATCGTCGCGGAGCACGGTCTGCTGACGTTCGGAAACCTTCGCGATGCGATCGCCCGCAACCAGTTGAAGCTGCCGGACGTGGGCGGTGTGGTGGAACTGTTGCTGGGAGACCGCCTGCTGCGTGCCAACCGGCTGCTGGGTGAGCGGTTGGAAGGCGTTTACCAGCGCGCCCCGTTCTACCTGCGGTGGCTCCAACGCCTCAGTTCGCTGGCATTCGGCACGCGAACCGGCCGGTTTTTGACGCGGTTCGTGGTGCTTCCCTACGGCGGCGCTTTCGTGGTCCTGGAGGGACTCAGCCATTTGTTGGGGCTGTTCCATGTGGACAACCAGCGGCTGCGTGCGGAAACGACACTTGTGGCAGTGGGGACGCTGATCCTGTTGTTGATGCACGCGCACCGCGTCCGCGAGGGACTCGTCCGTGTGCTGTGGTCTGTGGCCCGATGGCTGCGGCGGCTGGGCATCGAATGGCCGCAGTGGCTGCTGGAGTCCACGGGGTTGCGCCGTCTGTTGCGGAGTCGCTGGACGTTGCTGTTCCGCCGCACCGTGTTCGATCCCTTGCTGCTGACGGTGCTGATCTGCTGGGGTGGAGCGGCGGTCGGCTGGCTGCCGTCGGTACCGAACGTGTGGTGGCAGTTGGCCATGTGGATCGCTCTGAGCCTGTTGCTCAACTCGCGAGTGGGCCGGGACGTGGAAGAGGTCACCTCGGAATGGATCGCCCTGGCGTGGCGACAGGCATGTACCGCAGCGGCCGTGCTGTTCGAAGCGGTCATGACCACGTTCAAGCGGCTCTTGGAGGGTCTGGAACGGCTGCTGTACGCCGTGGACGAATGGCTGCGGTTTCGCACCGGTGAGAGCACGCTGACTTTGGCATTGAAGGCCGTCCTGGGCGTCGGCTGGGCCGCGGTGTCGTACGTCGTGACGTTTGCGACGACGTTGCTGATCGAACCACAGATCAATCCGATCAAGCATTTCCCCGTGGTCACGGTTTCGCACAAGATTCTGCTGCCGATGGCCGGTCCGCTGAGCAAGTTTCTGGCCCCGAGCCTGGGAACGGCGCTGGCGGGAACGGCCGCGGGAGCCATCGTGTTCGTCACACCCGGCATGTTCGGCTTTCTGGTGTGGGAGCTCAAATCGAACTGGCGGTTGTATGCGGCCAACCGGCCCAGGGAGTTGCGACCGGTGCTCGTCGGCCCGCATGGCGAAACGATGATCCGACTGATGAAACCGGGATTCCATTCGGGGACGCTGCCGAAGCTGTACCACCGGCTGCGATGGGCCGTTCGCCACGGTCACCCCGACCGTCCCGACGTCGCCGAACACAAATACCGCGAACGGCTCGCACACCTGCAGGAAGCCGTCTCGCGATTCTGCGAACGCGAGCTGCTCGGTCTGCTGAGAGTCTCCCGGCGATTCGGGGGGGTGGACTTGAGCGTGGAGTCCGTCCGCGTTGCTTCCAACAACATCCGTTTCCGCATCGCGTCGCAGTGGCCGGACGGCCCGCCCTGCGAGATCGCCTTTCAGGAACAATCGGGATTCCTCCTGGCGTGCGTGTTGGACCTCGGGTGGCTCCGGGACTGTACGCCTGAGCAAAGATGCGTCTTCGCAACGGCACTGGCGGGGTTCTACAAACTCGCCGGTGTCGACCTGGTGCGTGAGCAGATCGAAAAGGCTCTGGGGCCGCACCATCCGCCCTACGACATTCGCGAACACTGGTTGGTGGTCTGGCCGGACGCCGCGTTCGAAACGGAGGTCCGTTACGACCTGTCGCACCGTGGCGAAATCAAGCCGTCACCGCGGTCCGCGGCGGAGGCGTTTTTGCTGCCGGTGCTGCACGGATCACGTCTGTTCTTTCGTGACACACCGCTCACGTGGCAGTGGTGGGTGGAGTTCTGGGAAGCCGAATCGCTGGACGCCATCCCCTCACCACCGCCGCCGCACTGCCAGGTGCTGCCCGATCCATCCGCCGATCCGCAGCCGCTGGGCTCCTGACCGGCGTCCAAGCGGCCTTTCCCCACCGCCGAATCGACCGATCTTGGCCCGTTCCCTCAGAAAGACTCATAAACCCGGCCGGACCCGTCCGATCTATACAACCGGCACAGTTTGACATTGCGCCCGCGGAATCCCTGCCGCGGGAGTGAATCCGGTGCCGCCGGACCGCTTCGGAGGCGGTTGCGCGAGCGGCCCGACCACCGGAAGCAGAACCGGCCGTGCGGCGGTGTTCCCATGCGAACCGCAGATCGACGGTGACCAGGACCAGGAGGTTGGAGAATGCGTAAGCACCGCAAATGGGTGATGACCTTGGGCTTGCTCGCGGCTGCTCCGGGGGCCGCCTGGGCGGGACCGCTGTCTTTTCTGCCGTTCGGCAAGAGCAGGCCGGCCGCCGTGACCAAACAGGACAATCAGAAAACCGCCGAGGCGATCGCGCGCGCACTTAGAAGGGCCCGCCTGACCGGCTACGACATCGAAATCGAATTCCGCGACGGCGTGGCGCGACTGACGGGCAAGATCAAGGACGCCGCCCAGAAGGCGCGGGCCACGAAGGTCGTGGCCGCCGTTCCCGGCGTGCGTTCGGTGGACAACCGCCTGGAGCCGATGGACTCGGCCGCCGCACCTCCACCGGCGGCGCAATCGCACAAGACGGCCGGGCAGCGGCAGACGCTCAGCTTCGCAGATTTCGCCGCCGGCAAAGGCCGCAAGTCCGACATCGAGCCGGCTTCCGGTGAAGCGGCTTCCCCGGCGAACAACCAGCAACTGGCCGAACGTGTCGCGGCAGCACTGAAACAGGCTCGGCTGAGCGGCTATGACATGGAAATCCGCGTCCGCGACGGGGTCGCGACACTGAAGGGTTCGGTCGGCACGCCGCAGGAGCGGGAGCAGGTCAATCAGGTGGTTGCCGCCGTGCCGGGGATCCGCAAGGTCGACAATCGGCTCACGGTCGCGAACTCCGCTGCGGGCGCTTCACGGTTCGATCCGGCCACCAATCAGCGTGTGGCCGAGCAGATCGCCGCCGTGCTGAAGCGTTCGCAGTTGCGTGGCTTCGACATCGACGTGCGGTTCAAGGACGGAGTCGCGCTGCTCAGCGGGACCGTGCCGACGCCGGAAGCGGCGGCCTACGCCGCACAGCTCGTCTCCAGCGTCCCGGAGGTGCGTACGATCGAATCGCGGCTCGTGCCGCTGAGCCGCCCGGCCGGCGCGGCCGCGCCGATGCCCACTGCTGCCGCCGCCGCTGCCCCGCGGATTCCGCTTCCCGCCTTGCCGGTTCCGGGCATGTCGGCCGCAGGACGCATCCACCCGGCCGCATTCCAGGGAACCGCCCCCGAAGCACCCACTGGGCCGGGAATGCCGCCGGCACCGCCCGCCTATGCCCATCCGGGCCAAGGGCCCTCGCACGTGGCGTACAACCTGCCACGGCTGCCGGAATATGCATGGCCGTCGTATGCCGCCTATCCGAACTCGGCCCAGATCACCTACCCGACCGAATATGCGGCCTCGGCGTGGCCGTACATCGGACCATTCTATCCGTATCCACAGATCCCGCTTGGCTGGCGACAGGTCCAGCTGGAATGGGACGACGGATACTGGAATCTGAACTTCCGCCCGCGGACGGACCGCTGGTGGTGGTTCATGGACCCGAAGAACTGGTGAGCCGTGCTCGGTGCGGGCAGGTCGGTGATCCGGAAGGACTCCCCCCGGCGGCAGGACGCCGCCAGCCGGCCTGTCCGCCACGAAATCCAACCTCCCCGTCCCGCCGATCCGGGCCAGTGTGGGCGAGGAGCATTCTTCGGAGTGCTCCCCGCCCTGCTTTTTTGCCCGCCGATCCTCGCTTGCCAGCCTCGACGGCCGCACTCGCAGCGCGCCTCTCCACCGGCGGCACGGTCCGGCACGGACGGAAACGAACCACGACCGCCGGCCGGCACGCGGCACAACACCGTCACACCGTCGGTGCCGTCGAAACCCCGCTCACCCGTGAACGCCACTCAGCCGGCAGCTTCGGCGACGAAAGGGTCACGGCACTCCCAATCGTCGAACATCTCGTACAAAAACCGTGATGGATGGCTCATCCGCCGCTTACCCCATTTGGTCCGTGACGCGGAGCGGGTGACCGTCAGATGATCCCGGGCCCGCGTGATGGCGACATAGGCCAGGCGACGTTCCTCCTCGACGGCCTGTTGTGATTCGCTTTCGATCGAACGGCGATGCGGGAGCAATCCTTCCTCCATCCCGACCAGGTACACGCAGGGAAACTCCAACCCCTTTGCCGCATGGATGGTCATCAGCCGCACGGCGTTGCGTCCGAGCTGCTCGTCCTTTTCGTTTTCGTTTTCGCGCCCCAGAAGTGCCGTATCCTGCAAGAAACCCTGCAGGCTGGGCCGCTCGGACCGTTCCACATACTGCTGGACCCAATCCAGGATCTGGCCGAGCACCTGGAACCGCTGTTCCTGTTGTTCGGGCGTCGGGTACTGCCTGCGGATCTCCTCCTCGTAGCGGACATCCCGCAGAAACTGCCGCAGCGTTTCGGCCATCTCCGCCGGCGCGTTGCGAAACCGCTCACGGTACGTCCGCAGCAGGTTGGTGAGCGATTCCAGGCCCCTGACGGCGGCGCGGGGGAGCGTCCCAAGCACCTCGGGCAAGTGGACGACCTCCCACAAGGGCTGATCGCGCGACAGCGCCTCGCTCAGCAACCGCTCGGCGGTGGCGGCTCCCACGCCTCGAGGCGGTGTGTTCAGGATCCGCGACAGCGATACGTCGTCCTCCGGCATTTCGATCGCCTTCAGGTACGCCAGCACGTCGCGGACTTCCTTACGGTCGAAGAAGGACCGGCTGCCGATCAGCACGTAGGGCACTTTCTGTCGCCGCAGTTCGTCCTCGAACAGCCGTGGCTGTTCATTGGTCCGAAACAGGATCGCGATGTCCTGCGGAGCCGCGGCACCCGATTCGATCCGGCGACGGATGTCCGTCACGACCTCGACGGCTTCGTCCACTTCCGTGGCGAACACGCCCACCCGAACGGCCGCGCCGGAACGTTTGACCGCCTGCAGTTGCTTGTGGTGCCGATGCCGGTTGTGCCGCACCAGCCGATTGGCCAGCTCGAGAATCTGCGGCGTGCAACGGTAGTTCTCGACCAGCCGGATCACTTTGGCATCGGGAAAGTGCTCCTGAAACCGCAGGATGTGCGTGACCTCGGCCCCCCGCCAGGCATAGATCGACTGGTCGTCGTCGCCGACCACGCAAAGGTTACGGTGTTCCGCCACCAGCATCTGAATCAGCTCGAACTGCGGACGGTTCGTGTCCTGATACTCGTCGATCTGCACGAAATCGAACCGGCCCCGATGCCGCCGCAGCACGTCCGGGTGTTCGCGAAACAGCCGGTTGGTCAGCAGCAACAGGTCGTCGAAGTCCATCGCGCCCGTCGCCCGCAGCAATTGCTGGTACTTCCGATAGGCCACCGCGGCGATGTATTCCAGGTCGTTTTCGATCACGTCGTAGACCGACGCGGGATCCAGCCCGGCACTCTTCCATCGGCTGATCAGACGCACCAGGTCGGCCGGACGCACCGAGCCGGTCGGCGCCTTGATGTCGCGAAGCACCTGCCGCGCCGCCGATTCCTGATCACCCCGGTCGTGAATCACGAATCCTTTCGGATACCCCAGCCGAGGGGCATCCTCGCGAAGCACCCGCACGCAATAGGCATGAAACGTACCGATCCAGGGCCGCCGGCGCGGGCGACCACCCAGCAGCCCCAAGGTGCGCTCCAGCATCTCCCGGGCAGCCTTGTTGGTGAAGGTCACCGAGAGGATGCGTCCCGGATCGGTCCCGCAGCGGATCAGCTCGACCATCCGATGAGTGATCACCCGCGTCTTGCCGCTGCCCGCGCCGGCCAGCACCAGCACCGGCCCGTTGAGACTGGTGACTGCCTCCCGTTGGGCGGGATTCAATCCCGCCAGGTGATCCGGCAACCGTTCCGTGCTCGTCATTGCAATCCGATCGCGTCCTGCACTGTGGAATGTCGGTGCGACGTTCGTCCCAGGACTCCCGTCGCCTTGGGATCCCGTCCCGCGGTGTCGTTCGTTGCCAGCGACACGCCACGCCCGGTCGGCGCAGCCCCACCGGGACTGCCCGTCGGCCTCGGCCTCCGGCGTTCACGGAGTACAGATCTCCGCGAACCAGCGTCGCAGTCGCCGCATCATCGGGCGGTCGTCCAGGAACATCGCCGTGGCGTGATAACCGAGCCCGGACCGCTCCCACGTCCAGCGCACCTCGGGTCGCGTGGCCGCCACCACGGGCGCGTACTTCTTCGGATCATTGTCGATCTGAAAGATCGCACACCCCCGGAATCGCCGCGCCCGCTCGACCGCGCCCTCCATGGTCGATTGCCGCCAGTGTGAGCCGTCATAGTGCTGGCAGGCCACGAACGCTTTCCACAACCCCGCAATGCGATCGTTCCGCAGGCCGATGTACCCACAGGCGATGGCCCCCCGCGAAAACCCGCTCAGGACAACGTTCCGCCGGTCCCCACCCCAGCGATCGCAGATTTCTTCGATTACCCGCACAGTGTACGCGGCGGTGTCATCCCCGTCATTGGAACCGAATCCCGCTTCGGCGATCGTTCCCTGCCGCCGGTCGACGAACGGCAGGCTGACCCAGATCGCCCCTCGTCCGCGGCTGATGCCATAACCGATCACGCATTGCTCGGGCCGTCCCGTCGACCAGCACGCCCGCGCGTCGAAGAACACGTTTCCGGGAAACTCGGCGATCACCGGAAAGCTCCCGCGAGGCGTCCAGTCCTCCGGAAGGTAAACCGCGCAGTAGGCCTCCGAATCGTCACCGGGCAGGCGGTACCGGACGCGCCGCCCGGGCCGCGGCGGGCCGTCGGTCATTTCCGGAACCAGCAACCGATTCCCCGGCGGCGTCCATCGGGGCGCTTGGCCTTCGGTTCGCAAATCCGACACCTCCAGAGTGGCCCGCTCCGTGCGTTGTATCATCACCCGGATTTCAGCCAATCGCGTCGGGTCGATCTTCGGGGTTCCGTCGGGATACCGCTCCCGCAGGTCGCATCGGAGCTGTTCGGTGCTCCCCGGCTCGCTGCGGACCACGTCACCGACCGCCGCCCAGCCGTGCGAACCGACCGCCCACAGCGTCACCACCGCCGGATCATCCCCCACGTTGCGGACCGTGGCCGTGACGAATCGGACCTCCGACAGCCGCCAGCCCTCACGCGGCGACGGGATGGAAACCCACGCCACGCTGCGACGCGGATCCGGTACGCCCTCGCCCAGCGGAAGGGCCAGGCCATCCTGAGTCAGTCGCAGCACCCGGTTCCCGGCCCGCGAAGCGAATTCGGCCCGCAGTCCACGGCACGATAGCCCACCCGTTTCGGAGAAGACATGGTCCCACAACGCCCCCGCCTCCGCGTCGTCCTGCAACGCCCCCACCATTGCCGCACCGGCCGCGAAGAACACCACGATCGCCCGGACGATCCGCGCCCGTCGACGCCGATCACACATTCCGCAACTCCCCGCCCCGAAGAACGGGATCGCTCGAGACGATCGCCTCCGCTTCCCGCAGACGCACCGCATCCCGTGCGCCAACGGGACCTCCGGTTCCGCCACCGCTCCCCCAGCACCGACAGCATGAAGACTGCACGTCCGGAACACCGCTTGCCCGATCCGTCTCCGAGGCGGTTCAGTGTGACATGCATCGGTCGCCACCGCCGTGCGGATTGTGTGCGCCGACCGAACCGGCTCTCCGGCACGGTTCACTGCTCGGCGAGCTGACGCTGTGCCTCCCGGAACCGCTCCACCATCTCGCTCGCCGAACTCCAGCGGTCGTCCGGGTGCTTCTCCAGCCCCTTCATGATCGTCTCGGCGACCAGCTCCGGGACCTCCGGGTTCAACGAACGGATGTCGCGTGGCGGCTGGTTGATGTGCTTGACCACCGCGTCCAGCGATCGGTCGGCCTCGAACGGCAGCTCTCCCGTCCACATCTCGTAACAGGTGACCGCATACGAATACAGATCGATCCGATGGTCCGTCCGCTGTCGCTTGATCAGCTCCGGGGCCATGTGCGTGGCCGTTCCGGTGCGATTGCCCGGCCGTTGGAATTCCGGAGTGTTCGGCACGACCAGACCGAAGTCGATCAGCTTGACGACGTTGTCGTTGCGAACCATCACGTTGCGCGGGCAGATGTCACGGTGGATCCAATCATGCCTGTGCAACCAGTCGATGGCTTCCCCGAGCTGGATCATGTAGCTGATACGGTGCTTCTTCATCCGCTCGCTTTGCACATCGACCAGGTAACTGAGCCCGACCCCTTCGATGAATTCCATCACCAGGAACTGCTCGAGTTCCTTCGTCCAGCCGTACTCATAGGTCTCGACGATGTTCGGGTGCTTCAACTGAACGGCGATTTCGCCTTCCGTCGGCCTGGCCAGCCCCGCAAACCGGGCTTCCAGTTGCTCCGTCTTCAGCTTGTCCAGGACTTTCAGTGCGACGAGTTGCCCGGTCTTGGTGTCGCGTGCGCGCCAAACGCGAGACATGCTGCCCTGCCCGACCCGACTGATCAGCTCGAATCGTCGCGTGATGTCGGTCAGCTCGATCTTCTGCTTCGGCGCCCACAGCCGTCGGATGAACTCGAATACCATGGTCTGCTGTACTCGACGATGCCACCTGCGCAGCCGGCCCGAAGCTGACTCGATCGTTTCGATTTGCCCGTCTGGTCGCCCAGGCGGCCCGTCCGCTTCGCCATCACACCGCTCGCGGACGCCGCAGGCCGCCCTGCATACGTTCGCGGCCGCCTTCGTCGCGTCAAGGTACGCGCAACGCCGGTCCACCGGACACTGGACACTCCCAGTGCCCACGAAAGCGGCACGGAACGCAGCCGCGACCGCTCCTCCGAACGGCGATTTCGCCCGTCAGCGCGGCAGCACCAGCGGCCACCAGAGCCACCATATGAGAATGATCGGCCCAGAATACAGGACGCTGTCCAACAAATCGAGCAACCCGCCAAAACCGGGTAACAGTTCGGAGGCGTCCTTCTGTTCAACCTCACGTTTGATCAGAGATTCGGCAAGGTCGCCCATCAGGCCCACTGCAGCGAGCACGATACCATAGCCGAAGGCGACAGGCCACGGACGCACGACGACGTCTTCTCCAAAAACCGACGGTATCGTCCCGAACCACACGCACGCCCCCACTCCACCGCCGACCAACGCCCCCACGAATCCCGCCCACGTCTTTCCGGGACTCAGATGCGGCGCCATCTTCCGCTTTCCGAACAGACGCCCAAACGTGTATGCGAAAATGTCCCCGCATTTCACTGCGACGACCAGCGACCCCAGCGCGACATAGCCGAGTTCGGCAGTCGGCAGCCACCGCAACTGGGCCGTCAGCCCGATCCCCCCCACCACATACAACAGCCCCAACGCCTCCGCGCACAGACCTTGCAGATGGCCTGCCGGTGCGACGAACCGAATGCAGCGGTGCGCGAACGACGCCGCCAACAGAACGCTCGAGGCAAGCAACCCGGTGCCCGCGCACTGCAGCACGAGTGCCCCGGAACCGCTAAGCTGCACCGACGGATGCGGCACGAACCGGGGCCCCCAGAAGGCTGCCACGCCAAGCGTACAGGCCAATGACAGCGGGGCCGGTTGCACGGACCACCCCCCTTTTCGCATCAGGTCCCCCAGTTCCCAACCGCTGCGAGCGGCCAGCAGCATGGCGACGACCCACAGGATCCGACCATCCGCCCCGGCGCGATGGTCGGCCACGAAGATCGCCACGAAGGCTGGAATGAGGATCGCCGACATCAACAAACGCCAACGCAGCATCGCTTTCCCCCGCCTGCCGGATGTCGGAAACCGCAGCCGCCCATCCCGTCGGGCAACGGACGACACCACGCGCCGCGGCGCCGCCCGGCATCGCTGCGGACGCTTGCGCCGACGCACTGCGCTTGGTATAGTGCAAATCGCACGAATCGCCGGACGTCGATGTGTTCGCCGCCCGGCGCATTCATCGGTACGCATCGGGTCGCTTCGGAGCCGACATTGCCCGCAACGGCCCGCGTGCGCACCGGCATGATCGTTGTCCTTCCAGCCCAAGGAGAGTTCCCATGACCCGCCGAACCACCCGCCGCGATTTCCTCAAGACGTCCGCCGCTGCGTCGGCCGCAGCCGCGTTCTGGATTTCCGACGCTCCAGTGCTCGCACAGCGAACCACACCGATGCAGAAGCTCAATTTCGCGTGCATCGGTGTCGGTGGAAAGGGCGGCAGCGACACCGACCATGTCGCCAGCTTCGGCAACATCGTCGGTCTCTGTGATGTCGACGAAAAAAACCTGAAACGCAAGGCGCTGCGGTACAAGGACGCGAAAACGTTCTCCGACTATCGCGAGATGCTCGACGCACTGGGCGACAAAATCGACGCCATCACCTGCAGCACGCCGGATCACAGCCACGCTCCGGCCTGTGTGCGCGCCATCAGGATGGGCAAGCACGTCTACTGTCAAAAACCACTGACGTGGTCGGCTTGGGAAGCGCGCCGGATGCGCGAACTCGCGGCCGAACACGGCGTGTGCACGCAAATGGGCAATCAGGGAACCACCCTCAGTAAACTGCGGGAAGCCGTGGAGATTATCAAGACCGGCGGCCTGGGCGAAGTCCGCGAAGTCCATGTGTGGACCAACCGCCCGATTTGGCCGCAGGGGATCGGCCGCCCCACACAGTCGATGCCCGTTCCCCCGACGCTGCATTGGAACCTGTTTCTCGGACCGGCCCCCGAGCGTCCCTACGCCAACGTCTACCATCCGTTCAAATGGCGAGGTTGGATCGATTTCGGAACGGGCGCCCTGGGCGACATGGCCTGTCACACGGCCAACATGCCGGTGATGGCCCTGGACCTTTTCGATCCCGAATGGGTGGAAGCTCAATTCGACGAAAAGGACTCTCCGGGCTTCCTGCAGGGAGAAACGTACCCGAAATGGTCGATCATCAAGTTCCACTTCCCGGCCCGCGGGAACTTCCCCGCCTGTGACCTGATCTGGTACGACGGCGGCAAGAAGGTCGATCAGAAGCTGTTGTATGGCGAAAAGCGCACCAACAGCGGCTGCCTGGTCATCGGTTCGAAGGGCTCGCTGTACTCACCCAGCGACTACGGCAAGGACTACGTCCTGCTTCCGAAGGATCGCTTCAAGGACTACAAACCGCCCAAGCCTTTCCTGCCCCGAGCTTCCGAAGAAGGTGATCGCGGCCAGAAGCGGGAATGGATCGAAGCCATCCAGGCCGGCGATCCCTCGCACGCCATGGCCAACTTCTCCTACGCTGGACGGTTGACCGAAACGATTCTTCTCGGCAACCTTGCCCTGCACGCTCGCAAGAGGATCCAGTGGAATGCGGCGGAATGTCGCGCGAGCAATGCACCCGAGGTCGAAAAATACCTCCGCCGTCCCTACCGCAAGGGCTTTGAGGTCACGTGACCTGCCTGGCACTGCTGCCGTGACCTGATTGGGGCGGCTACACAGTGCCCCGCACCTTGACTCCAAGCCGACCGCCTTCCCCCGGCGGTCGGCGTTTCTTTTTGCTTCTTCCTGCACGTGCGTTGATCGATGCTCACCGCATCATTCACCGCCAGGTCCGACACAAGCCTGACGCACAGCCGCCGCCGAAACCTTTGGCGCCGACGGATACGGAAACGCAACTTACTTTCATACAAGCATTTGCAACGCCGCCTGCCAATCGGTGTCCGCGAGGCATCCGCTCTCGCTCCCGCGTCCGTGCCAAATTGACCAAGGCGTCAGAATGGCCGTCGCGGCATTTGGCGCAAAATGACAGCCTGTCGCTTTTCAAGCGAAATCAATAGGCTAAAATGACAGCCGAACTTACGGCAGAATACGCTGTGGTGCCAACTTGACAGCCTGTCGTCCGAGACACGGACTTGCGCGCCGCGTTCGTGTCAAATGGTCGAAAAGCGGACGGGTTCCGAACGGCAATCCGTGGAAGACCCCATGGCAACGGCAACGACGAAGCGCAACAACGAGCTGAAGAGCATCAACGTACGGGTGTTGGTGATCGACGACGACGAAGGACATGCGCGTACGGTTGCGGACAGCTTGGAACGTGTCGGCTACGACTGCACCGTGGCCACATCCGGCGAACGCGGTCTTGCACTGATCGAAAGTGACAGCTTCGACGTCGTGATCACCGACTTGAAGATGCCCGACGTCGACGGCCTGACCATCCTGCGGCGGACCAAGGAAGAACTTCCGGAGGCCGAGGTGATTCTGCTCACCGGCCATGCCTCGGTCCAATCCGCACTGGCGGCCGGCCAGGCAGGCGCGTCGATGTATTTGACCAAGCCGCTGGACATCAACGAGCTGCGTCAGGCGGTCGACAAGGCATCGACGCGGATCCGGCTGATCCGCAGGAACGCCGAGCTGAAGCGTTGGATCGACGAAAAATTCGGCTTCGAAGGCGTGATCGGCAACAGCCCGGCTATGCACAAGGTCATCGACCAGCTCAAGCACGTGGCGAATACCTCGGCCACCGTGCTGATCCGCGGTGAAAACGGCACCGGCAAGGAGCTGGTCGCCAAAGCAATCCACTTCAACAGCGATCGCAAGAACAAGCCCTTCGTTCCGTTGAACATCTCCGCATTGCCCGAAAGCATTCTCGAAAGCGAGCTGTTCGGGCACGAAGCCGGGGCCTTCACCGGTGCCACCGGACGGCGCATCGGAAAGTTCGAATACGCCAACGGCGGAACGCTGTTCCTCGACGAAGTCGGCGAAATGCCGATCGAGACCCAGATCAAGCTGCTGCGTGTCCTGGAAGACCGAAAGATCACGCGACTGGGATCGAACGAAGAGATTCCCGTCAACGTGCGGTTGGTCGCCGCCACCAACAAGGATCTCGAAAAAGCGGTTGCCGAAGGAACCTTCCGCGAGGACCTGTATTACCGGTTGAAGGTGGTCACCATCTATTTGCCGCCGTTGCGTGAGCGGCGGGGCGACATCCCCCTGCTGATCGAGCACTTCCTGAAGGAGTTTTCGCAGGTACATGGACGTGAGGTTTCCGGCCTCTCGCGGGCCGCGCGGCAGGCACTGATGGCTTATGACTGGCCGGGCAACATCCGACAACTGCGGAACACCGTCGAACGGATGCTGCTGCTGGACTCCGACGGACTCCTCGACGTGGACGATCTGCCCGAAGAAATCGCCGAACTGGTCGATACGTCCGCGGACGGCGACCCGCCGCAGGTTTCCGGAGCCGACCTGCTGATCGGCAAGCCGTTGACCGAAGTGGAGCGGTACTACATCGAACGGGCGTTGGAGCTGACCGACGGTCGCCGCGACGAGGCGGCCAAGATGCTCGGCATCAGCACTCGAACACTATATCGCAAGATCAAGGAATACGGTCTGACCTGAACGCCTGCCGAGAGTCTTTGCGCGGTTGGCGGCTGCGGGTGCGGCCGGCGCCCTTCGCCACGAACTGCCACACCTCGCGGATGCCTTGCATTCACACGGGATCTTGGTAACGTTCGCTGTCGACCTCGGAAAGAATCCAGCGGAGCGGACCGTACCCAGCCGCGACGCCTCAGGCGCACGCTCGCTGGGTCTTTTTGTGCCCTCCTCGACCTTCTCCGGTTCCCACCGCCGGCGAAGGCAACAGCCTCCACCGATGTGTTTACGCCGTCCATGCGCCAACGGACTCCGATAGAACGGTCGACGGCAGCTGCGCCGGCCGCAATCCTGCGTTCGCAGGGCGGTCGGCTTTGTTTTGCGCGGAAAAGCGACCGCCTGCATCATCGAGCCACTGACCGGCGGGCGATCTGCAATTGCCTGCAGCGACGAGCCGACATCGCCCCGCCCAGTTCCTGACCGGAATCGGCCGCGAAGCCTGAGCTCGCTGATCCTGCGCGCAGAGAAGACGACCCGCGTCGGCCGTCCGCCGCGCTCCGGCTCACATTTCATCATCCCCTTGATGCGGAAGGAAACCCGACCGTGCCACGCCGCAACGACATCCACAAGATCATGATCATCGGCTCGGGGCCGATCGTGATCGGACAGGCCTGTGAGTTCGACTATTCCGGTACACAGGCCTGCAAGGCACTGCGAGAGGAGGGGTATGAGGTCGTGCTGGTCAATTCCAACCCGGCGACCATCATGACCGATCCGCATTCCGCCGACCGTACGTATATCGAGCCGCTGCATTGGCGCTATGTGCAGCGGATCCTCGAGATCGAACGTCCCGATGCGCTGCTGCCCACGCTGGGTGGACAGACCGGCTTGAACGTGTCGATGGAACTGGCACGCCGCGGGATCCTCCGGCAGCTGGGCGTGGAACTCATCGGGGCGAAAGAAGAAGTGATCGCCAAGGCGGAGGAGCGGGAAGCGTTCAAGCGGGCCATGGTCAAAATCGGGCTGGACGTTCCACGCAGCGCCGTCGTCCACTCGATCGAGGAAGCCCGCGAGGTGCTCCGCGAAATCGACCTGCCGATCATCATCCGCCCCAGCTACACGCTGGGCGGAACGGGCGGCGGCATTGCCTACAACAAGCGGGAGTTCGAAGAAAAGGTCGCCAACGGGCTCGACCTGTCGCCCGTGCACGAGGTGCTGCTGGAAGAATCGATCATCGGCTGGAAAGAGTACGAAATGGAGGTGATGCGGGATATCGCCGACAACGTCGTGATCATCTGCTCGATCGAAAACCTCGATCCAATGGGCGTGCACACCGGCGATTCGATCACCGTGGCTCCTGCGCAGACACTGACCGACAAGGAATACCAGCGGATGCGCGACGCGACCATCGCTTGTATGCGGGAAATCGGAGTCGAAACGGGTGGTTCGAACGTACAGTTCGCCATCAATCCGAAGAACGGCCGGATGGTGATCATCGAGATGAACCCTCGCGTCAGCCGGTCCAGCGCACTGGCTTCGAAGGCCACCGGCTTCCCGATCGCGAAGATCGCCGCGAAACTTGCCGTCGGTTACCGCCTGGATGAAATCCCAAACGACATCACCCGCGAAACGATGGCGTGCTTCGAACCGACCATCGACTATGTGGTCACCAAGTGTCCCCGGTGGGCGTTCGAAAAGTTTCCCGAAGCCGATCCGACGCTGACCGTGCAGATGAAGTCCGTCGGTGAAACGATGGCCATCGGACGGACGTTCAAGGAATCGCTGCAGAAGGCGATTCGCGGCCTGGAGATCGGTCACTTCGGCCTGGGCGGCGGCAAGAAGGATCGCTGGGGAACGCCACAGCAGCCGGACCGCGAAGAAATCGAACGCAAGCTCACCACGCCGAACGCGGAACGCATCTTCTTCATCAGGTACGCCTTCAAGGCAGGATTCACGATCGAAGAAGTCCAGGAACGTACGGGAATCGACCCGTGGTTCCTCCGCAACATCCTCCAGCTGGTGCAGCTCGAAGACCGGCTTCGTCGGTTCGATCGCCTGGAAGAAGTACCCGCCGACGTTCTTCGGGAAGCGAAACAGAATGGCTTTTCCGACCACCAGCTTGCCTTCTGGTGGGGATGCACCGAGATGGACGTCCGCCGTCGCCGCAAGGAGCTGGGCATCGTGGCGACGTTCAAGCAGGTCGATACGTGTGCGGCCGAATTCGAGGCCTACACGCCGTACTACTACTCTACGTACGAGCAGGAGGACGAAGCTCCCGAGAAACCACCGGGAACCAAACGGATCATGATCCTCGGCGGCGGCCCCAACCGGATCGGGCAGGGGATCGAGTTCGATTACTGCTGCTGCCACGCCTCGTTCGCTCTGCGTGAGCTGGGCATCGAGAGCATCATGGTGAACTCGAACCCCGAAACGGTCTCCACCGACTATGACACCTCGGATCATCTGTTCTTCGAACCATTGACCGTCGAAGACGTCCTGAACATCTACGATCGCATGCAGCCCGACGGCGTGATCGTGCAATTCGGTGGCCAGACGCCGTTGAATCTGGCGCGGGCACTGGAAGCGGCGGGGGTGCCGATCATCGGCACCAGTCCCGACATGATCGACGCGGCAGAAGACCGGGAGCGATTCCAGGCCATTCTCCGCAAGCTCGGGCTTCGCCAGCCACCCAACGGAACGGCAATCAACGTCGAGGGCGCCAGGCGCGTGGCGGCCGAAATCGGGTATCCCGTCCTGGTCCGCCCCAGCTATGTGCTCGGCGGCCGCGCCATGGAAATCTGCTATGACGATGAATCACTGGTCCGCTACATGAACGAGGCCGTGGACGTGAGCCCCGACCGTCCGGTGCTGATCGACAAGTTCCTCGAAGACGCCATCGAAGTCGACGTGGATGCCGTATCGGACGGCCGGCAGACGATCATCGGCGGCGTGATGGAACACGTGGAAGAAGCAGGGGTTCATTCCGGCGATTCGGCCTGTTGCCTTCCGCCGCATTCGCTGCCGGCGGACGTCGTCGACGAAATCCGTCAGGCCACGCGGAAACTCGCGCGGGAACTCGACGTGCGCGGGTTGATGAACATCCAGTTCGCCGTGAAGACCGACGGAACCGACAAGGATTCGCCTCGCTGGACACTATTCGTCTTGGAGGTGAATCCCCGGGCCAGCCGTACGGTCCCGTTCGTGTCCAAAGCGACCGGCCGTCCGCTGGCAAAGATCGCGGCCAAGGTGATGGCAGGCGTCGACCTCACCGGCCAACAGCTCGCCGGAGTCGCCTGGCCGCGTCACTTTTCCGTCAAGGAAAGCGTTTTTCCGTTTGCGCGGTTCGCGGGCGTGGACATCATTCTCGGCCCGGAAATGCGTTCCACCGGCGAGGTCATGGGGATCGACGAGACGTTTCCGTTCGCGTTCGCCAAAAGCCAGATCGCCGCCGGCAGCGAACTGCCCCGGGAAGGCCGCGTCTTCATCAGTATGGCCCGCCGCTACAAGCACCAGATCGTCGAGCCGGCGAGGATTCTGAAGCAGTTGGGCTATCAGCTCGTGTGCACATCCGGCACAGCCAAGGTGCTTCGCGACGCCGGCATCGAAGTCGAAGTCGTCAAGAAGGTTCAAGAAGGCCGGCCGAATGTGCTGGATCTGCTGGCCAACGGCCAGATCCAACTCGTCCTGAACACGCCCAGCGGCAAAGGAGCCCGCACGGACGAAGGCCGGATCCGTGCCGCCGCCGTCCGCTACGGCGTGCCCTGCGTGACAACACTCCCCGGCTGTGTCGCCATGGTCCAGGCGCTCCGTGCCATGCGCAACGACCCCACGCCCCGTGTGCGGGCACTGCAGGACTGGATTGCCTCCGTCGAGGTCGTCGACGAGCATCCGGCCGTGCCGCACTGACCGACGCGCTCCCTTCTCCACAGCGATGCGCCCCGGCCGCAATTGCCGATCCGCAGCCGGGAAATCGCCTCCAGCCGCCCGTTCACTCGACGGGCTGGTAGTCCGGGCAGTCAACACGCAGCTCGACGAGTTTCAGCGGCTGATCGAGCAGTCGACAATGGTGCGGCGCTTCCGGGGCGTCATGGACATCCGGCTCGAAGAACGCGCAACTGCGGCACATCCGCGCGATCGTGATCAGTCCACACGCCTGCAACTCCGCGATCAGCCGCAGCAGCAGATCCAGCAGCCGGCCCTTTTCGCCAGCAGGCAGTGAACGCAGAACCTGCACCATGGCGGCGTTCCAGCGGCTCAGCTTCGCTGCAGTCCGCCGGCCCTGCGGCGTCAATTTCAGCTCTCGTGCGCGACGGTCGATCGTGGAGGGGATGCGTTGCAGCAATCCCTTCGTCTCCAGAGCCGCCAGAGCGTCGCTCAACGTCGCTCGCGTCACCTGCAGTCGTTCAGCCACTGCCGAAGGCCGCAGCCTCGCCCCCTGGGCATTTTGCAACAGATACACCAGGATCTGACTCTGCAAGGCACTCAGCCCGAACGCCTGACCGGCTTCGACCCATGCCGTACGCACGGCCTGCCCCAGGCGTTCCAGAGCCGCCGCCAGTCGCGCATCGACCGAATTGTCGGCGGAGGGCGTGTGGGTCATGGCTGTCTCCGGCCGGCCCGACCATTCCGCGGGCTCCGGAGACACGCCGTGCCCGCGTCAATAGTCTCCTTCTTTCGCATAAGGGTAGCACCACAACGCCGTCTGGAGAACGACGGACTTGAACCACGCCTGATGCATCTTCTCCACCTCTTCCGGTGAGTGGCCTTTCTTCTCGAGAAACGAACGGATCGTCGCGGTGATCGGATAGATGAAGGCCACCAGGTACCGCATCGGCACGTGCTCGGCCGCCTGCACACCGTCGGTCTGGTTCTTTTTCGTGCGATGGTGGCGCAGGGCGATCTCGTGCTGCCAGTTCAGCCACTGCTGGTCATAGGGACGCCGGCAGGTGTCCAGAATCCACTGCGCGAATCGCTTGCGGACAGCCTGGAGGTATTCACCGATCGGCTGGCCATCCGGACCGGCGAAGTACTGCACCAGGTGCGGGTGCGACGCCACGAAGCCGTACCACAGATCCAGTACATCCTCGACCTGGTCTTCCAGCACGTCCCCGGCCATTCGGAGGTAGCGTTCGTCCTCCTCGGTGAACAACACCGTCTTTTTGAGCAATTCGAACTCGTCGGGCGTGACCGGCGAGGGCTTCAGCGACGGATCACCAAATCGGTATCCGGGAATGTCTACGGCTTGTGACATGGCGGTTGTCCTCCTCTTTTCCGACCTTCGGGTCTTGCGGCGCCAACTAATACGGACTCCTAATTATTGTTGACGGCGCACGGGGAGGCTGTCAACGGATCATGCAAACCGGCGGAGAAAGGCCGGGCCGTTCAGGCGATCGGCCGCCGTGCCAGACTGAAGCTCTGTCCTGTCGGCCCCGTGCGGGGATCCTGCGCGAGAATCCACAGGGCCAAGGGGGCCACGTCGTCCGGCTCCTTGACGTACTCACTGGCATACGTCGGATGCCGGGGCCCTGGAGGAAACACGGATGCGGTCAGATCGGTATGGACCGGACCGGGCACCAGCTCGTTGACACAGATCCCTTCGTCCCAAACTTCCAGCGCCAGGCAGCGGGTGAACATCCACAGTCCGGCCTTGGCGACATTGTAGGAACTGTTTCCGGCACGGGGCTGATGTCCCATTCCGGAGCCGACGTTGAGGATGTGGCCGCCGCGCGGCTGTAGCAGCGGCCGCGCCGCGCGACTGCAAAGATAGGCGCCAAACAGATTGACTCGTACGACACGCCACCATGCGGTCGGGTCGTCCTCTCCCACCGGCCGCCGCTCTGTGCCACCGCCAGCGTTGTTGACCAGACCATCGAGGACCCCGTAACGATCCCGCACTGCTTCGAACATCGCTTCGACCTGTTGCTCGTCGGCCACATCCGCCACGAACACATCCGCCGTGCCGCCGCGCCGGCGGATGGAGTCGGCGACCGCCCGCAACGGCTCTTCACTTCGAGCGCACAGCAGCACTTCGCCACCGGCGTCCGCCAGAGCCTCGGCGATAGCCCGGCCGATGCCCCGGCTGGCTCCGGTGATCAGAAAGCGGCGATTCTCGAACATGGCATTCGTCCTGGATGGCTGATCGTTGCAACCACGTCTCGCTCGCGCCGGATTGGCCGCGCATCGGCGACTCGGCCCGCTCCCCTTGCGGCGGGCTGGACCGCGCGATACGGAACGGTGTCCGCCGTGAACCTCATCCAGAGGATCGCCAAAGCGCCGCCGCGGACACAACGTTTCCGGTCTTCGCCGGGTCCGCCCGGCACGCCACGCGTCGCTGCGTGTCGGCGCCGCGGCCGGTTGGCCGGGTTTCCGGCGACGCGGCGAGGCCCTGCCACAGCCCCTCACAACCGTCACGACCGCTACTTTCGGCCCTGTGGTCCGCTCCTCCAGCCTGTACGACGTCGATCCGTGAAAGAGGGCGCCCGCGACAGCGTTTCATACACGGACACCTGGCCCGTTGGCCGTCGTGTGCTCCAGCGGCGATTTGCGTCACACCGACCGAAGCACGAAAGGAGCGCATCATGTGGGGAACGGGACACTGGATCGACATCATGTTGAACGCGCTGAATGGGGCGGGCCCCGAGTCGTTCGTACTGGTAAGCCTGGCCGTCGTCACGGCGGGTTGGCTGTGGTCGTGGTGGTTCTCGGCCTGAACCGCCGGACCGCTCACGATCGGCGGATCGGCAGTGGTTTCGTGTGTGTCATTCGATCGTGTCGCAGCGGACATAGAAGCCGCCGGGCAGGCGGCGAACGAGTCGCTTCATCTCCAGTACGGTCAGGGTCGCCACAACCTGCGCAGCGTCGATTTCCGTCTGCCGCAGCAGTTCGTCCAGGTGCTGTTGACGATCGGTGACCAGCTCCAACACATTGCGCTCGCGGTCGTTCAGCCGTAGTTGACGAAGCGAGCGGACTTCTTCTCCGGACGGGGTGCGGATCGGGTGGGGCGGAGGCCCGATCGATTCCAGCACGTCATCCGCGTGGCGGACCAGCGTGGCCCCGTCTCGCAGCAGAGCCAGGCATCCTTCCGAAGCCAGGCTGTCCACGGGGCCGGGCACGGCCATGACTTCCCGACCTTGCTCCATGGCATGACGTGCGGTGTGCAGTGCACCGCTGTTGCGCCTGGCTTCCACGATGATCACCCCCAATGCCAAGCCGCTGATGAGGCGGTTCCGCCGCGGGAAGAGCCCGGCTCGCGCCGGCGTTTCGGCACGGCATTCGGTCAACAGCGCCCCGTCCGCCACGATCCGCTCCGCCAACCCGGAATGCTCGGGCGGATAAATCCGCTGCAAGCCACTGGCCGTCACGGCGATCGTGCGTCCGCCGGCCCTCAGAGCAGCCTCGTGCGCCACGCCGTCGATACCGCGTGCCAATCCGCTGACGATCGTGAACCCGGCCCGCGCCAATGCGCCGGCCAGGCGTTCGGTCTGACGGCGTCCGTAGTGCGTGCAGTGCCGTGACCCGACGATCGCCACCGCAAGTTCGTCCCGCGCCAGCCAACGGCCGCGGAAGTACAACACCAGCGGCGGATCCGGAATGTGCTGCAGCGGTCGCGGAAAAAACGGCGATCCCAGCGTCATCACGCCAATGCCCGCTGCCTCACACTGCTGCAGTTCCCGGCCGGCATGACCTTCATCGATGGCGGTACGCAGTGCGGTGATGGTTTTGCCGCTGATGCCGGGGACCTCGCGCAACTCGGCGTCCGAGGCATTCAGAACGGAGCGTGCTGAGCCGAAGCGTTCCATCAACCGGCTTGCCAGCCGGGGACCGACCCCGGGTACGAGATGCAGCGTCAGCACCGCCAGCGCTTCGAGGTCGTTGCGCACGCTGGCGACGGCTTCGGCCACGTCGGCCGCAGCACCGGAAGACACGGGACGATCCGAGCCACTCATCGCGTCGTCCATTCCGGCCGCTCGCCGGAACCGAAGCAAGCGGCGGATCGATCAAACGGCGTCCAGCACGTCCAGCCAACGTCCGATCCGCTCGACGACGTCCCGCGGCAGTTCGCGCACCGCACGCGTCTTCGGCAGGCCGTCGAGCACCGTCGGAAACTTGGCCTTGCGCAGGGCAGCCGCCGACTGGCCAATCGACTTCCAGGTCGGTGAATCCATGCCCCCGATCAGGTAGAAGGCCATCCGCCGGTCGGGATCCGGTTCGGCGGGGCGCACCACCACCGGCGCATCGACCGCGATCACGCCGCGCAACAGTTCGGTGTTTCTGGCCACGAGCACGGACGCGGGCGCCACGCTGTCCGCTGCCCCCATGGCGACGATGCGATTCGGATCGACGGTGTAGCGCTGCCGGAACGATTCGACCAGTTCGATCACGGCGGGCAGATCGGCCGGTCTGAAGCCCGCCGCATCGTCGGTCGTGGGCGCGAGCACAATGAGTCCGCGGTTGTCACAGATCGGCTTCAACGCCCTCAGCATTTCGGCCATCATCGTGTCGCCCCGCGGATGCAACCACACGATCAGGCCATAGGAGTGGTCGGGGTTGTAATCGGCCGGCACATAGGCCCAGTAACCGGGATGTTCGTCCGTTGCCCGCTCCACAAAGTAACCGGTCTTCTGCGTCACCGCCATGGCTGGCGGCGGGATCGTCTGCGGCGGCAATTTGTCCGGAACCGTCTGCGGCCATGACGCCAGCTCCACTTCGACGTCGAACGCTTCCTCACCCCGTCGGAAACGCAGCGCCACGCGTTCGCCCGGAAGCCTGCGGCTGATCGCGTCCTCCAGATCCTCCGGTGTGGAAACGCCACGGTCGCCGACCTTGACGATCCGGTCCCGCGAACGCAGTCCGGCGGCGGCTGCGGGACTGTCGGGAAATACGAACCTCACGGCGACGCCGGCTTCAACCGCCTCGGTGTCCTGCCGCTCGGAAGCCGCCAGACGAAACGGCAAGACCCCCAGGAACGGACGCTCGTACGGCGGCAACTCCGCCACCAGCGTGACCGTGGCATGAAACGTCGCCGAGCCGCGCCTGAAGTCCAACGACACCTCCTCGCCGGCCCACTTGCCACCGAGGATCTGCAGAACTTGCGCGATCCGCTGGACCGGTCGACCGTCTACCGCGGTCAATTCGTCACCCGGCCGGATCCCCGCTTGTTCGGCCGGCGACTTGACGCGCACACGGTCAACGATCGGCCGAGTGGCATAGATGTCCCGCCCGCGGAACGTGACGCCCAGCAAGCCGGGGTGCAGATCCTGACCGGCCTTCAGCCGCGGAAGAATCCGCTGCACATCGTCCCACGGAATCGCAAAACCGATTCCCGAATCGTACCACTCCACGCCGGCGACTTCCGATGCCCCGCGGCGCATCGACAGCGGCACGATGATCCCGATGACCCGGCCGTGGACATCCACCAACGGACCGCCGTAATTGACCGGCGACGTCTTGGCGTCCGTCTGGACGGCCTTACCCCACACACGGCGCAGGCCACTGATGATCCCCACCGAAATGCTGGGCAGCGGCTGATCGTACGTCCGCCCCAGCGCGATGGCCCATTCTCCGACCCGTACCGTTTCCTGCGGGGCACCACGCGGGACTGCCAGATCCGCGGCCTCGACCTTCAACAGAGTCAGCATCCGCGCGTGGTCCTGGGCCACCAATCGGGCCGGCAGACGCCGCCCATCAGGCAGGGTCACGAGGATCGTCGAGGGCTTTTGGGCAAAATTGAAAGCACTGGAGACAATGTAGCCATCGGCGCTCACGACCACGCCGGTCGTCGCCCCCATATTCGTCAGCACGCCGCCGACGCGATCGAGGCCTCCGACCGTCTGGATGCGGACGACCGAGGGCGCCACCAGCGCTGCCGCCTCCTGGAACGCACGCTGTTCGAGCAACATCAGCTCCACGTCGCCGACGGCCGGCCCGGAGTCCGGCGGCTCGTCCGCGGCCAACAACCGGCCACCGGCCCGCGGCACCACCCACAGCCACGCCAGCAGTAACACGCACCCGACGCACCGAAGCATTTCCGGCAATGGGCGCATCACCGTCGTTCCCTTTCGGCGGAACCGCGTTGAGCGATCGATCATCGTTTCCGTTCTCGCATCGTAACTTGCACGGACTACGTCGCGCACACCCGGCACCGCAGGCTTCTCCGGAGCCGCGGACGCACACGGCTGGCCCGCCGCGTGGTTTCCTCGTGGGACCGCTGCCGGCAAGCCGTGCCAGACGCCGCGCAGTGAGCGGCTCACGGCGCGGCA
>RFHO01000014.1 GCA_003696385.1 Planctomycetota bacterium
CGGTCGAACTGCACGAGCGGTGAGCGCAGCGGCAGCGCAACCGGTGTCCGGCGATCGCTCGCGGCGGGGATCCGGTGTGTGCTTGCGCCGGATCCAAGGGCCGGTCGGTGAGGTCCGGTGGTCAGGAAGCGGTTTCGACCGCGTGTGCCGGGTTCGAGCCCGTCGCGACCGCGGCGCCCGGAAGTCCGCCGACCGTGTTGTCGCGGAACCGGTCGAGGCCGCCGAGGACGAGCGGCCCGGTCCGCTTCGTGCGAGGCGGGCGGCCGGGTGAAGGCCCGCGGCGCTGCGGGGAATCACACCTCCTTGGCGTCGATCCAGGTCATCATTCTCCGCAGTTCGCGTCCCACCTTCTCGATCAGGTGCTCGCGTTCCCGCCGACGGTAGGCCTTGAACATGGGCTGGTTGGCCTTGTTTTCCAGGATCCATTCCTTGGCAAACTGGCCGGACTGGATCTCTTCGAGAATCTTCTTCATCTCCTGGCGGGTCTGCTCAGTGATAATCCGCGGACCGCGCGTGTAGTCGCCGAACTCGGCGGTGTTCGAGACGCTGTAGCGCATGTAGTTCAACCCGCCCTGGTAGAACAGGTCGACGATCAACTTCAGTTCGTGCATGCACTCGAAATAGGCCATTTCCGGTTGGTATCCGGCTTCGACGAGTGTTTCGAATGCAGCCTTGACCAAGGCGCTGACGCCGCCGCACAGCACGACCTGCTCGCCGAACAGGTCCGTTTCGGTTTCCTCGGCGAACGTCGTTTCGATCACGCCGGCGCGTGTGCCGCCGATGCCTTTCGCATAGGCCAGGGCGAGCTTCCGCGACGTTTCGGAAGCTCCCGGCAACAGAGCGATCAGCGTGGGCACGCCGCCGCCGCGAACGTATTCGCTGCGGACCAGATGCCCGGGGCCCTTGGGCGCGACCAGGGCGGCGTCGACGCCTTCCGGCGGAACGACTTGACCGAAATGAATGTTGAAGCCGTGTGAGCACAACAGCAGGTTTCCGGGCTGCAGGTACGGCCGGATCTGCTCACGATACACATCGGCCTGGACTTCGTCCGGCAGCAGGATATTCACCAGGTCGCCCTTGGCGGCGGCTTCGGAAATCGGCAGCGGATCGAACCCGTGGCTGACGGCCAGATCGTAGTTGGGGCTCCCGGGCCGCTGTCCGACGACCACGTTCAGCCCGCTGTCCCGCAGGTTCTGTGCCTGGGCGTGGCCCTGGCTGCCATAGCCGAGGATGGCGATCGTCTTGTCTTTCAGCAGCGCCAGATCGGCATCGTCGTCGTAGTAGATTTTCACGGCCATGAGATCGATTTGCCTTTCACTGGATGGTGATTGCCCGGCCGCTCAACCACGGCGGCCATCGGTTGACTGTCATTGTTGTACGGCGGCTTTGTCGACTTCGCCGCACGCCGGTCATGGCGAGGCGGACCACCCGGCGGCGATGCACGAGCAGCGTGGATCGTTCGTTCCGGACTCTTCGCCCGGCCGCGGCGACTCATCGGCGCGCCGTGCCGACGAGAACTCTGCGGCGGACACGGCGAAGCGCCGACGCAACCGGCTCGGCAATCTAGGCTTCCGCGGCCGCCGATTGCGGGGTTGCCGGTTCGTCGTCTTCCAGCCCCGTGCGTTCGGACCGCAGCAACGCGATTCGTCCGGTGCGGACCAGTTCGATGATTCCGAAAGGCCGCATCAGGTCGATGAACGCCTCGATTTTTCGCTCCGGTCCGGCGATCTCGACCATTACGTGATGGTGCCCGACATCGACGATCTTGCCGCGGAAGATCTCCGTCAGCTCGCGGATCTCCGTACGCTGCGGACCGGAGCAGCGCACCTTGATCAGCATCAGGTCGCGCTCGACGAATTCGTCTTGCGAGAAGTCGAGCACCTTCACCACGGTAATCAGCTTTTCCAGTTGCTTGCGCACCTGATCGAGCCGTTCGTCACCGACGACCACGAAGGTGATCCGCGAAAACTCCGGCGTTTCGGTTTCACCGACGGCCAGACTCTCGATGTTGAACGCGCGCGCGGCCAGCATCCCGGCGATCTGCGCCAGCACGCCGGGCTGGTTCAGGACCAGTGCCGAAAGAACGTGTTTGGTCGGTTTCATCGAGCGGACTGTCTTGGAGCGTTTCAAATCCGCGGGGTGCGCGGTCCGTTGGCGGACGGCGGCCTGCGGTCGTCAACGCGACGGCATCGGCCGGAGCGGCGGAGGCGATCCGTATCGCATCCTCGGCGAAGGGAGACGTCACACCGCCTCGCGATGCCCGCAGCGGGTCGGGCGGGTAGTGTAGCGGCCGGTCGGCGCGATCACAAACACGCCCGCCGGCCTTCCCGGGCGCCGTTACGTGACAGGCGATGCGGCGACAACGGTGTCAAACACCTGCGGCCGGACGGCGTCGCGACGGCGACCGTGCTCGGCGACGGTCCTGCCGGACATGACGCGTGCGCGTATACCGCAGAGGGTCCCGTTCGAAGCGGGTGCGTGTTTCTTCGCTGACGAACAGATACAGTTCGTCGTCGAAATAGGCGGCGAACCGCACGCTTCCCGCGACGGCGCGGTCCGTATCGTACAGCACGACCGGGTCACAGCCCTGCAGCCGTGGAGCGTAACGCACCGGGTCCCGGCGAAACAGCTCCAGTTCCTCGGCGGTGGCCAGATAGTAGGTCACGCCGCGGAACGTGTGCGCAAATTCGACCCGGCCTGGAATCCATTCCCGGCGCCGATACAGAGCCACCGGACTGTATCCTTCCAGACCGATCTCCGGGCGCGCCGGCTGTTTCCGTGCCTGTCGCGTCGCGGACGCGTCCGCTGCGGCGGAGTCCGGATGTACCGCCGCCGCATGGACCAGAGACGGCGATGTGCTGCCGGAGTCGGCGAGCGGCGGCATGCCGTGCGCTCCGTCAAGCATTTCGGTGCCGGCGGCGGCACCGAGGGTGCGTCCGCCGGTGTCGGCCTGTGTCGGCTCTTTTCGTGCCGTCCGCGTGCGGCTACCGGCTTCCGGCGTGCGCCGGCGTGCGCCGGCGTCCTCGCGGCCGGTGGCGGGCGCGGTTGGATGAGTCGAGTTCCCGGCGGCCGAGGACCGGGCGGGTTCTTGAAGTTTCTGCCAGGCCAGCTTGAGATCGGGCAGTTCCGGAGCGGGCAGGCGGTCGTTTTCGGCGGTTGACGTGGTCCGGCCGTCGCTGCCGCTGCTTCGGCCGGCGGGAACCGGCGCCGCGTCCGACCGGGTGGGTCGCCGCGGAAGGTCTTCCCGTCCGGCGACCGTGGGAACGGTCCGGTCTTCCGCGCGTTCCGGAGAGGGCGGACGCGCAGCCTGCGGACGGAATCCCGCCGCGATGGAGGCCAGACGACGCTGGTAACCGGCGGCCGGCTGGAGCCCCTCTGATCGGCTGATGACCTTCCCGTCCGGCGTGAGGATCAGGTCCGTTGGCAGCAGATTCACCCCGTACCGCCGTGCGATGTCCTGACGGCGATCGAAATCGACTTTGACCGCTACGAACTCCCGGCGGATTCGTTCCGTCACTGCCGGGGTGGACAGCACCTGGGCTTCCATGATCCTGCACGGGCCGCACCACTCGGCATAGAAGTGCACCAGCAAAGGACGATGCAGGCGGCGGGCCTCGCTGAGCGCGGTGTCAAAGTCATCATGCCACGTCGATCGAGTGGCCCGAACGCTTTCACCGGGCGTGACAGCCGTGCAGACGAGACAGATCGACAGGGCGAATGCCCAGGGAAGGCGGCGCTGTCCGAGTCGGGCATCCTCGCCGGTGCAATACCGGCTGCGCCGCGATCGCTTTGGTTGCCGATCCATGTGCGATTCTCCCACGACTGGCTGATCAATGGTCTGACCGAGGTTGTGCGCCGGTTTGTCGGGGCCGTTGCCCGAACGTGTGCTGCGCTTGGTACTGGTTGCAGCATCCCTGACGGTCGTTTCAATCTTGTCTTGCGTTCCGCCGGCGACGGTTGCCGAACCGGGGCGTTGTGGCAATGAGCGGCGATTGTCGGAGTGTGGAAGCGCACACCGCATAGAACCGCAAAACCTTCGCTGTCTTTCGCACGTTGTGTGGTTTCGCCGCTTTGACGCGGCTGGGTGACATGGCGTACGCTTCCCGCCCGAGCGTGCTGCGCCATGCGGCCGGCGAACCGACGTGGGCCGCGCGGCGTGCGCGGAGTGTCGGCTGCCCCGGGCGAACGGCGGATTGCCGGGCACAGCGCGCGAAAAGGCGCGGGTTGTAGCGGATGGGGCGGTTCGCTGCGACCGCACGGCGGGTGTTTCCGTGCGGGGATCGATGCCGCTGGTTCGCCGGTGTTTTGCCGGCTTCAAAGGCGCCGAAGAGCAGCCGTCGGTTCGGCCGGAACGGGGCGAGGTCCGGGACCTTGTGAGTGGAACGTTCAAAACGGAGCTTCCGGAAGCATGTGTGGGCGATTCAACCTGCGAGCCTCGCCCAAGGAAATCGCCGCTGCGTTCGGTGTGCGGGACGTTCCGGAGTTTCCGCCGCGTTTCAACATCGCGCCCACACAGCCGGTGATCGTCGTTTGCCGACTGACCGCCGAACAGCTTGCAGAACTGCTGGCGGTTCCGTCGGAGGGGCGCACTTCGGCGGGCGGCGCGGTGGCGGACCGCGTGGCCACATGGATGCGATGGGGGCTGGTACCGCACTGGGCCGACGATCCCTCGATCGGTTCGCGGATGATCAATGCACGAGCGGAGAGCGTGGCCAGAAAGCCGGCTTTTCGCGCGGCCTTCCGTCGCCGGCGCTGCCTGATTCCCGCCAGTGGCTTCTACGAGTGGAAGAAGACTCCTGCCGGCAAGCAGCCCTACCACGTGTACCTGCCCGGTCGGAAGGTCTTCGGGTTTGCCGGAATCTGGGAGCACTGGACGGGTGCCGACGGCTCCGAGCTGCTCTCGTGCGCCATCATCACGACCGACGCCAACGAGCTGGTGGCACAGGTGCACGATCGGATGCCGGTGATCGTTCCGCCGGAAGCGTACGACCTGTGGTTGCAACCCGAAGGGGTCTCGCTGCAGGAACTGGAAAGCCTGCTGCGTCCGTACCCGGCCGAGGAGATGGCGATGGTTCCGATCAGCCGAAGGATCAACAATCCGCGCAACGACGACCCGGAGTGCCTGCGGCCCGTCGGCGAGCCGGCGGATTGACGGTCGCACGCCTGGGCCGCCCGGCTGCAACGCGCGGCCGGTCTTTCGAGACGAACCGTCGCGGAACGTCCGGTAGGAGGAACGCCGTGCGGAGCTGGAAGCGGAAGGACCGCGGTGTGAACAGTGTCTGGCGGGTGACGGTATGGATTGCCGTCGTGATGATCGCTCTGGCGGCCGAACGAGCGGTTGCGATTTCGGAAAAGCCGTCGCAGTCCACGGCCGCTGCGACGGCGAAACCGGCCTCGGCCGCGCCGGATGCCGCGGAGTCCGGCGACGCTGTCGACGCGGGGCAGCCGCCAGCCCGTTCCGCACCACCGCCGGACGGTGATCGTCCCGGCACGGACGGGGCGGGTGAAAATGGCGGGGCTGCGGGGGGGCCGGCCCCCGAATCGCCGAAGGCGGTCCAGCAGCGGCTGCTGCGCCGCCTCATGGCGGGCCTGCTCGTGCTGGTGGCCGTAGGGCTGGTGGGACTGTTCCTGATTCTGCTGGCAATGCTGTGGGGGCGGCGTGTGCGGCGGGTGGCCAAACAGTCATTGCCGTCATCCGAGCCGCCTGCGCCGTTGTGGTTCCTGCGCTCGCGGAGTACGGGGCGAGAGAGCACTGCCGCGGACGAAGGGGACGCGCCGGAGGGCTCTTCGGGAGGCTCGGGGTCAGACGAGCGCGGCTGATCCGAAATTACCGCGCCGCCCGAGAGCTTCGGGCCGTGGGGCCGCCCGGGCCAGGCTTCTTCGAGAGAGCCGCAGGGCGCTTCGCGCTGGTGCTGCGGGCCGCGCTGGGCGGCGCATTGGGATGGCCAAAAGGGCCGTCCGGTCAGGCGGCGACGTCTTCGGACTGGGACCGTTGTCCGGCTTTGGGAATACGTCCGGCCAGCGTGTCTTCGTACAGCTCGAGCATCTGCGGCAGGCATTTCTCGAGCGTGTAGCGTTCGTGGATCATCTGCATCGCGGCTTCGCCCAGCGGGCGGTAGGCCGCGGGATCGTCCAGAACCTGCAGCGCCAGTTCCGTCAGGCCGTCTACGTCGTAGAAGCCGGCGAGCAGGCCGTTTTCGCCGTGCCGGATCATCTCCCGCACCGGAGCCGTGTCCGATCCCAGGACCACCGCGCCGCAGGCCATGGCGTTCATCATCGACCAGCTCAGTACGAACGGCACGGTGAGGTAAATGTGCAGGTCTCCCATGCTCATGATTTCGGCCAGGGTATTGGGATGGACGCGGCCGGGAAAAATGAAGCGGGACAGGTCGTAGTTGTCCTGTTTCAGCACGTGTTCGCGAAAGCTCTTCTCCTGGATGCGCTGCAGGTCGCCGCCATAGCAGACGCGATCGGAGCCGACGCAGATGAACATCACGTCCTTGCGGGCGTCGCAGATCCGCTTGGCGACTTTCATGAAAATGTCGAAGCCGCGCATCGACTCGAAGCCCCGCGAGCAGTAGGTGACGATTCGCGTGCCTGGCGGGATCTCGATGTTGCCGACGCGGCGCGGGACATTTTCGCGGCGATACCAGACGCTGGTGTCGACGCCGTCGAAGATCGTGCGCAGTTTGGGCTGGTATTCGTCGGGGAAGAGGCTTCGCTGCCAGTTCGTCGGCGAGTATCCCGCCGTGCAGGTCTGCAGATCCAGCAGAATCATGGCATTGCGCGTCCGGGACCGCAGGATGTCGAGTTCCTTGACGGGGATTTCGGAGCGGAAATCGAGGTCCGAACCGCGACCGTGATAGTAGTACTCGAAGTAGTTGATGATCGGGCAGTCGTACAGATCGGCCAGGAACACCGTCGACCCGAAACCGCTGTGGCCGACGACCAGATCGGGCTTGATCTCCGGATGGGCCTTCATGGTTTCGTACACGGCGTGGGCATGCCAGACGGCGTTCTCGAACGTTCGGCTGCAATAGTGCGTGCTGCGGGTCGCGCCGCCCTGGATGCGGTACTGCAGCCGCCGCACACCGTCGAACACACCCGGTTCCAGCTCACACACGAACGAGCATTGAAAGCCCATTTTGTGCACCAGGTACCGGGCGATGTGGCCGAACTGCGCCGGAAAGTTCTTGTGGACGAACAGGACGTGCATCGCAGCTTCCTCGTCGATTTTCAACGATCCGGGATCCGGTCTGGGTTGCCGCCATCGGCGCGCGTGCCGGGTTGCTGAGCGCGGCGGGCCTGCGCAGCGCATCGTAGTGAGGGCGGTGCGGGCGGTCACGTCCGGTGACGACCGACGTCCCTCCGCGCATGGCCGGGAAGGTTTGCCGCTGTGCTTCGTGGGTTTCGCTGGCAGTCCTGCCGGTGTTCCGGTTGCTCTCGTGCCATTTCGGCGGGAACGGCTTGGGACCAGCCACCATCGGCGGAGCCGGGCGTGTTCGTGGATCGATCCGGTATTCGGGTGTGGTCTGCGGCCCGTTGCGGAGTTCGACCGGTATGGGCGGCCCTCAGGCGGCGCGGCGAGAGTCCTCGGGGCGAGGGTGTGGGAGCCGCACCGTATGGGGGGCGATGTTCGCATCTCCGTGACGCGCGACCAGCCGCTCCAGTCCGCGCCGGATGTCTTCTTCGGGCTTGTGGATCAGCGACTCGAGTTCGGCGAGCAGATCTTCCAGCTCGATGGCCGTGTCGTGGCGGCACCGGACGACGTGGATGCGTTCGTGCGGCGACGGGGCCAGCTCCTCGTCTTGGAAGTACAGCTCTTCGGACAGTTTTTCCCCCGGCCGTATTCCCGTGAAGACGATCTCGATCTGTTCCGGATCCCGCCCGGAGAGCCAGATCAGGTCGCGTGCCAGATCGACGATCTTGACCGGTTGTCCCATATCGAGGACGAAAACCTCGCCACCCCGCCCGAAGGCCGCCGCTTGCAGCACGAGCTGACAGGCTTCGGGAATGGTCATGAAATACCGCTCCATATCCGGGTGCGTGACGGTCACCGGGCCGCCGTTGCGGATCTGTTCCTGAAAGATCGGGACGACGCTGCCGGCGGAACCGAGAACGTTGCCGAAACGAACGCTGACGAACCGCGTGCCGGATCGGCGGTTCAACGTCTGGACGATCCGTTCGGCCAGGTGCTTCGTCATGCCCATCACGCTCTTGGGTTTGACGGCCTTGTCGGTTGAGATGAGCACGAACCGCCGGACGCCGGCCTCGGCGGCGGTCTGGGCCACCGTGGCCGTTCCCAGCACGTTGTTCTTGATGGCTTCGCCGGGGTTCCATTCCATCATCGGCACGTGTTTGTGCGCGGCTGCGTGGAATACGGTTTCCACCTGCCATCGCCAGAATATCGTCTGCAGACGATCGCGGTCGCCGACGTCGGCAATCAGGGGCACCAGTTCCGTCTCACCGGCCAGAGGCTGCAATCGGCGATGGGCGTCGAACAGGTTGTTCTCACAGCGTTCCACCAGTAGCAGCCGCGCCGGCCGGAATGCCAGGATCTGGCGAGCCAGTTCGCTGCCGATGCTGCCTCCGGCGCCGGTGACCATCACGGTCGTGCCCTCCAGCCAGCGTGCGATCTGTTGCAGGTCCAGTTCGACCGGTGGCCGTCGGAGCAGATCGCCGATGTCGACCTCACGGCTCGGCAAGGGCCGTTTGTCCGCTCCGCAACAGGTGACCAGGCGGCCGGGCCGGGCGGCGTTCAACCAGTCCTCCAGATCCGGCAGCACGTGCACGCGGACGGCGTGTTCGCGGCAATCGTCGACGAGTCGTCGCAATTCCCCGGCCTGGATGTCGTGTTCGAGGACCAGGACGTCGCGGGCACGCAGACGTTTCGCCTGATCCCCAACCGATCGGCCGCGCTGCAGAACGCGCACTCCGGAGAACGAACCGCCCCACCGTGCGGCGTCGGAGACCACCAGGCCGGCCACGTCCCAATGCCGTTGGGCGAGCGTCCGGAGCAGTGTCGACACACGGGCCGGCGGCTGCTTGTGCACGAGCAGCAGCCCACGCCGCCGGTAGGGCTGGTTACGGCGACGGTCCCGCCAGTCGCACAGCAGCCGCAGCGTGGCGCAGCAACCGCCGATGCCGCAGACCGTTCCCAACCAGTCGACCGCCGCGACATGGCACACCGACGTCGTAAGCGAACCGACCGCCGCGGCTGCAGCCAACATGGCCAGCGCTCCGGCCGTGGCCGAGATACCGAGCCGGCGGCAGTCGTCGAAGGTCACGTACCGCCACCCGATCCGATGACCTCCGGTGCCCAGGAACGCCGCCAGCTTTGCCAACAGCAGCCACACCAACACCTTGGGAGGATACGCCGCCGGTGACCCGCCCGTGAGCCGTATCGCGGCCAGCCCGAGCAGCGAAAATCCGGCCAGCAGGACGGCCACGCGCATGCCGGCACGAATCCGCGGTTGGTGAAGCCACCGACTATGCTGCCGCGCGCGTCGTTCGGTGCCGTCGGTCTGCTGCACTGTCGTTGCTGGTGCGACACGGTCGTTCGCGGCCGTCGCGACGGAAGCGGGAAGACCGGGCGGTCGACCGCCGGAAACGCCCGGCGACAGCGGTACTCGATGGCCGTTCTCGTGGGGTTGACTGGGATCCATGAAAAGCACCTTCGGTTGAGAGGAACGGATGACGTGTGGGGTGTCTTTCGAGGGGAGTGGTTGTTTCACGCGGAGTCACGCTCGCCCCGGGAAGACGGGGGCTCATGCGGCCCGGCGGGCTGGCGGAGCGTGCTCGATCGCGGCCTGTACGACGGATCGCAACACATGTCCGGCGTGGCGAACCGCGGCTTCGGAGAGCGTGGGATGGACGAGCAACATGAGGCTGGTTTCACCGAGCCGTTCGGCGACGGGCAGTGGCCGGCTGGGGCCGATGCCCAGCTTCCGAAAGGCCGACTCACGGTACACGGCCGGACAGATGCCGCTGCCGCAGGGCACGCCCAGCGCCTGCACGGCCCGGACGATCTCGTCGCGGGTCCAACCGGCCGTGAGGACCTCCTCGGTCAGGAACGCGTAGAACTTGTAGTATGCGTGGCGGACGTGAGGCGGCGGAACGGCGATCCGCAATCCCGGCTGTCCGATCAGTTGCTCGTTCAGGACGCTGGCCAGGCGGGCCCGTTGCTGGAGCCACGCCGGCAGCCGCCGCAACTGCACGCGGCCGATCGCCGCCTGCATTTCGGTCATCCGCCAGTTCGTGCCCACCGATCCGTGCAGCCAGCGGAAGACGCGGTGCGGTTCTCGGGCGTGTACGCGATCCCAGTCCTTGCCGTGGTCCTTGTAGCTCCACGCGCGGCGCCACAATTGCGGATCGTTCGTCGTCAGCATGCCCCCCTCGCCGCCGGTGGTCATGATCTTGTCCTGGCAGAACGAGAACGCGGCAATGTCGCCGAGCGCTCCGCAGCGTCGGCCTCGGTACTCGGCCCCGTGCGCCTGCGCACAGTCTTCGATGACGGCGAGGTTGTGCCGGCGGGCCAGGGCGACGATGTCCGCCATTTCGCAGGGCCAGCCGGC
>RFHO01000159.1 GCA_003696385.1 Planctomycetota bacterium
TCGTCACCCGCGGCTCCGTCCAGCCGATCGTTGCCGTCGCCACCGAAGACACGATCGTCGCCGCCCTGGCCCAGCAGCGTGTCATCCGCGACGCCCCCCAGCAGGGTATCGTCGCCGCCACCGCCGTAGATCGTGTCCTGATCCGCGCCGCCATCGACCGAATCGTCACCCAGGCCGGCGAGCACGCGGTCGTTGCCCACGCCGCCCAGGATGGTGTCGGCATCCGCGCCGCCATCCAGTTCGTCATTGCCCGATTCGCCGAGAATCGAATCGGCTCCGTCACCGCCGCGCAGCGTGTCGGCTTCGGCCCCGCCCAGCAGCGTGTCGTTACCTCCCTGCCCCAGAGCCGTGTCCAGACCCGCACCGCCGGTGATGCTGTCGTCACCCAGACCGCCTTCCATGTAGTCGCTGCCGTCTCCACCGTCGATCGTGTCGTTGTTCCTGCTGCCAATCAGGGAATCGTTCTGTTCACCGCCGGAGATGGCCAATTGGACGCTGCCCAGGTCGGCCCCGGCCGCGGTGACCGTGTCGTTGCCGCGTCCGCCGTTCACGGTCACCAGCAGTCCGCTGACGTTGTTCAGGTCGCCGATGCCGACCGAGTCATTGCCACCGAATCCGTTGACCTCCACGCGGGAGACACCCGAGACGACGGTCGCGGTGCCGCTGCCGTCGCTGATGGTGAGCTGCCCGCCGGACTGCGCCAGCGTGAACGTATCGGGCGCCGTGGTTCCGCGCGCTTCGACGGTGGCCGCGCCGCCCGTTCCGCCCTGAAGTTGATCGTTCTGGCCGCCGACCTGCCAGATGATGCGGTCATTGCCCTCACCGGACATCACGGTGTCGTTACCGCCCTGGCCGTTGAGTGTGTCGTCGCCGTTGCCGCCTTCGACCAGATCATCCCCACCGCCGCCGAAGAACAGATCATTCCCGTCGCGGCCGCGGAGCGTGTCGTTGCCGGCCGCTCCGATCAGAGTGTCGTTCCCCGGCACGGTGGTCAGCGTGTCGTCTCCGTCGACCAGATCGTTGCCCGTGCTGCCATTGATGCGGTCGTTGCCGCCGCCGCCTTCGAGCGTATCGTTGCCGCCTTGGCCATTGAGCTGATCGTCGCCGGCTCCACCCATCGCCAGGTCGTCGCCGCCGCCGCCGAAGAGCGAATCGGCGCCGTTGGCCGCCTCCAGCGTGTCGTTGCCCGCACCGCCGGAGAGCAGGTCGTTGCCGGTGACCGAGCCGAACTGATCGTCGCCACGCACCAGGTCGTTGTCCTCGTTGCCCTCGACGCGATCATCGCCGGCGTCGCCCTGCACCGTGTCCAGGCCGGCATTGCCCTTGACCGTGTCGTTGCCGTTGCCGCCGAAGGCCATGTCGTTGCCGGCTCCGGCAAGGATGCTGTCGTTGCCGTCGTCGCCGCTGATCACGTCGGCTCCGGGATTGCCTTCCAGCGTGTCGTCGCCGTCCCCGCCGTCCATCGTGTCATCGCCCATGCCGCCGACGAGCGAATCGGCGCCCGGCGAACTGAAACCGACCTCGTCGCCGTTCATCACGTCATTGCCGTCGCCGCCGTCCAGGGTGTCGGCGTTGGCTTCGCCCTGCAGCGTGTCGTTGCCGTTGCCGCCGGTGAGCAGATCGTTGCCATTGCCGCCGCGGACCACGTCGTCGCCGTCACCGCCATGCAACCGATCGTCGCCGTTCGATCCGACGATCAGGTCGTCGCCGTCCTGCCCGAAGATCCAGTCGCGGGCGTTCTGGCCCGTGATGGTGTCGTTGCCGTCGCCGCCAAGGAGCGTCTGAGCGATGTCCAGCGTGCCGGTGATCACGTCGTTCCCGTTGCCGCCCTCGACGCGGACGGACGTGAGCTGCGTGAAGGCAGACGCGTCGACGGCGCTGAGGTCGATCACGTTGGCTTCGTCGCCCCCGCGGACGGTGATCTTGCCCACCTGCGCGGCCTGCACGTTCGGCAGCGAACCGACCGGCACGCCGTCGTCGAGCACCTGCACCAGCGATGGCGAAAGCGGATTGCGGCGGATGGTGATCGCGTCGCCGGCATCGGACGTCACGCTCAGCTCACCATTGACGAAGAACGCCGTGACGCTCAGCAACGTCCGCGCCTCGAGCTGTTCCGGGACCTTGGACCGGTTCGTCGTCGAAGGATTCCGACGACGCCTCTGGCCATGGAACCGCCCACCGGACCGGATGATGCCCCGCAAGGACGAAAGCCAATGACGCAATTGCATGACTGGTTCCCACTGTCTGCTTGCCGCGTGGAACGGCGGCGTCGCACCGCCGAATCCCGTCTTCTGCTGCCGTAACCTGCTGCTCCGCCATCCGCTGTTCAACGCGCCGTCTTCCGGGCTCCGGCTCCGAGCGGGCGAGCGCAAAAAACACGGGCCCGGCAACGCAGTTCCGGCGCGAGTCCCTTCGTTTATCGACCGCAAACAGTCGGACTCACCGGAACTTGTGTCAGGGCCCGCAAGCCTGCGACCGCTTCTCCAGAGGCCGCACTTTGCGCAACTTCACTTCACCGCGGCGATCGCACAGCTCGACGCGGCGACGGAATCCCCAGCCTACCCCGATCGCCCACCGCACGCAATCGGGCCACCGGGCTCGCAAGGACTCCGGCCGCGCATCACGGCCGGCGGGTCGTCAGGTGGGCCACGTCGTCGGGCACCGGCATCGACGGCAACGGCACGATCGTCGCCTCCATCGTGTCGGTGTCGAGAATGGCGACGGTCGGCCGGCGAAACGTCCAGCCACTCGTTTCCCCGGGGTTGATCAGCAGCCGCCCCCGCTCGTCCCTCTCGATCGACGGCTTGTGCGTATGCGCATAGACCGCGACATCGAAGGGCTGCTGGAAGCCGCGCAGTTGTCGCCACATGTGTGCCAGCACCACGCGCGTGCCGTCTTCCAGGACAGCCAGGTGAGGAGGTTCGTGAACCGTGCCGATGATCCGCAGACCTCCTCGCAATCCCACCTTGTTCGCGTCGTTGTCACCGAAGCATCCGATCAACGGACAATTCAGGTGGCGCAGCGGAGGCACGGCGAACGTGGATGTGAAGTCGCCGGCAAACAGCACCACGTCGCATCGCTGCCGGTTGAACAGGTCGACGGCACGCCGAATGTTGTCCAGGTGGTCGTGTGTGTCGGCGAAGATTCCGACGATCATCGGTGGTGATACTTCCGTGGGCAGGACTGTGGGAACCGCCGCTGCAAACGGCGTCGAACCGCGCGTGACACGCGTGATCACGGTGCATTCGGGCGGCCTTCCGGCTTGGCGCCGCCGGACGGTTCCGATGTGGCGCCCCGCGCAGGCCGAACATTGTTGGGTTTTTCGAACACCGGGACCAATTCCAGCAACACGGGCGTGCCGACCGGAGGGATCCGGTTGGTGTCGGCTTCGTACAACAAGGCGTCGTTGGATGCCGAACTGGGGGCGGCGACATCGATGGTCGCCGTGGTGAAGTTCGCCACACAGATCAGTTCACCGCCCTCTGCACCATACTGACTGCGTCCGGTGGCGGGATCCACGAAGAACGTGCTTCCGGCGAAGACCCAATGCGCCGTCATGGGCCGGTACTGGCTGTCGGCGAAGAACTTTCGGATCGCTTTCTGGTAGCCCGGATCGCGGCTGAGTTTCAACAGGCGGTCGAGCATCGGTCGGGTCATGTGGCCGTACCAGCTCAACTCCTTGTTCTCCTCGTCGTATCTCAGCGGAAGGTCGTCCGGCAGCGTCAGGTCATCCGGCAGTCGATCCATCCGCACGACGTAAAACCGGTCCGGCGAGGTGCGGATCCACTTCTGCGCCGGCACTCGGTGCTCGTGGCCTTTTGCGTCCTTCCAGCGGGCGAAGATGTCGATCCGCTGCCCGCTGGGGGGTTTGAATTCGGGAACGAACTGCACGGGGTGTCCCGGTTTGGCGCCCAGCGCCAGCAGACCCGCATGGACCACGTAGGCCTTGCTGTCGATCGAAAGGATCGATTCGTGTTCCTTGGTCTGCTTCAGACAGCAAAGCATCTCGAGTTGTCCGCGACGCAGCACGACCTTCGTTTTCAGAAACAGCCGCTTGCCGGCCGCGTCGATGAACACCGTTTGCCGCCGGTTCAGCGGAGCGGCCTTTTCGGGCAATGCCGGCTCGTGGTCCGCGGAGCCAACCGCTGTCTTCCCGGTGGTCGGGCGCGACGCCTCGGCATCCGGAGGCGCGGCCCCGAGGACTCCGGTTCCAAACGGCAACCCGCCGGTGACGGCCAGCACGATCGCCACAAGGGAGCCCCCACTCTGGTCCAAGGCCCATCGGCCGCGAGGGCCCGGGCGAGCCGACTGCGACATCGATCCCGTCTCCTCAGAGAACCCGTGATCCACGCTGCTGTCCGGAAACCCGTGCGGGCACACCGGGCGCGCCATGCACACATTCTAGTCGCCGGCCGGGCGGGTGGACGAGTTTGGCGACCGTGACGGGAAACCGGAAGGCCGAGCGGCGGGCGTATGAAGTGTCTTCGTTCCGGCACGCGGGAGACCGCCGAAGCGGACGACGTGCCTATCCGATGGGGCTTTCGTTGGCTTCGAACAGCGAGCTGATATACAGAATGCGGCTGCCGGTATCCGGGGCGACGGCCATCGTTTCGTAGGCGGCCCGCAACACGTCACGGCGGCTGATCTGTCCGACGACCCGCCGGCCGCGGAGGACCGGGACTCGGCGGCGCGACGTGTTGAGGAAAATCTGGGCAATGGAAAGCAGATCGGTGTCTTCGGTGACCGTCGGAGCGTCGCGGTCGATGAAGGGATCCAGCTTGGTCGTGGGCAGTTCGTCGTACGCCGCGGCCACCAGCATGCTCAAACAGGATTTCTCCGAAAAGATCCCGACGTACTCGTCGTTGTCGTCCACGACCGGTGCGCCGGAGATCCTGTTTTTCAGCAACAGCTCAATCGCCTGAAACAGATCCATTTCCGGTCGCAGGAGAATCAACCGTCGAGCCATGATGTCTTTGGCGACGATCGGCGGGCGTTTGGAGACTTGCATGAGACGATCCTCCACACCGCGTGCACCGGGTGCTTCACCGCGCGCACACTCGAGTTGTCGCCGCAACGCGCAAGGCCAAAGTGGTGTCCGGTTGTCGGCGATCGGTTCGACAAAAGACGGGAACGAGATGATCGGACGGCTGTCGAACGCGAATCATTCCTGACGGGACGATCGGCGATCCGGTGCGACCACCGACGCACTGGCAACGATGCCAATCGTTCAGTTTACCAACGCCTTGGAGCCGGTGTCCAATCGAAAGTCCCTTTCCCGGCAGCACGTGACGGTGCCGGGGGAAAATCCGCCGAGGCGTGTCGGCGGAAGCATCCGGTGCGGCACGAGCGACGAAACAAGGGAAAGAAGATGACCGAAGACCATGCCCATTCGCGCTCCAGCGGGCCATGCTGGCGTTTCGGCAAGCGGCATTTCGAATTCGACGATCGTCCGTTGTTGATGGGGATCGTCAATGTGACCCCCGACAGCTTCTCCGACGGAGGCCGCTTCCTGGATCCTGTCCGTGCGGTCGAACACGGGCTGGAACTGGCCGCACAGGGGGCGCGGATCCTGGACGTGGGAGGGGAATCGACCCGTCCGGGTGCGGTTCCGGTGCCGGAATCGGAAGAGCTGCGTCGTGTCGTGCCGGTGATCCGACGGTTGCGCGGCCACCTGGACTCGGCAGGATATCGCGACGTGGTGATCTCGGTCGACACGACGAAGTCCGGCGTGGCGGAACGGGCGTTGGACGCCGGAGCCGAAATCGTCAACGACATCTCGGGTTTGACCTTCGATGACCGCATGCCGGCCGTCTGCGCCGCTCACGGCGTCGGCGTGGTGTGCATGCACATTCGGGGCACACCTCAGACGATGCAAAACGACCCTCGCTACGATGACGTGGTGCGCGAAGTCGCGGCGTTCCTGCGGCACCGGACCGAGCGGCTCGTTGCCGAAGGCATCGATCGTGAGGCGATCGTGATCGACCCGGGAATCGGTTTCGGCAAGACCGCCGCCCACAATCTGGAGCTGCTCCGGTCCGTCGGTGACCTGCTGGCGTTGCGCCGACCGGTCCTGATCGGCCACTCGCGGAAGCGCTTCCTGAAGTATCTGTTGGGGCGACCGGTGGAAGAACGTCTTGCCGGTACGCTTGGGGTCTCGATCGCCTTGGCCGAAGCGGGTGTTCACGTCCTCCGCGTCCACGACGTGGGAGCGGTCCGGGATGCGATTGCCGCCTACCGGGCGGTGAAGAGAGGGCCACTGCCGCCCGCCACCGCCGCCGTCGCCCGATGATGCCACCGCAGCCTGTTCGTGCATCCCGGAGCTGTGCCGGGAAGCAGCGCCGCTGCCGCCGCGAGCGTGAGTGCTGCGCTGCGGACGCCCGTCCGATCGCCGAACACACGCGAAGCCGGGACGTGCCCGGTGGCGTCGGTCGGCCGCGTTCACACGCCGTCGTCGTCCGCTTCGCGGACCTTCTGGACGAAAGAGTGCACGGCAGCTCGGATCGCCGCCATCGCCCGGTGGAATACGGGCTTGAACTGCTCGCGATCTCCGAAGAACAACTCGGCGCTGGCGATGGTGTCCTTTCCGTCCGACCGCACGTACACCTTGGCGACCTTCGTTTTCATAGTGGCATAGTTGGCCGCGAAGATCACCCGCGCCAGCTCCTCGCTGCTTTCGATCTCCCAGAAATTCGGGAAGACGATGCGGAAGAATTCCTCGTCGGAATCGTCGACGTCTATGAAGTACGTCCGCCCTTCTTCCTTGAACACGACGTCGCCGTCTTCGTCGATGTGCGGGCGATAGCCTTCTTCTTCCAGGAACGACACGTAGAGCTGTGCAAGCGGGCTCACCCGTCTCTCCTCGTCACCGTCGGAGCCGCCCGACGAGGCGCCGTGCCAGCGGAAGGCGCGCTCCGTCCAGCGGCCGGCGTTTTCACCGCCATTGAAACGATTCCGTTCCGCCATGGTCACCGTCCTCGTTGTCCGCACGAGCGTGCGGGAACGTCGCGGGAAACGCGCCACACACCGCCCGGCACATGCGTCAATTATCGACCGGGGCCTGTTCGCCGACCGTCCGACACAGCGACGCCGTTCGCCGCATTGCTGTGTCGGTCGCCCGATTCAGCCGCACAGACAAAAAAACCGGAATCGGTCGTTCGGCACGATGTCCCCGGGGCGGACGAGCGTCGACGAGCCATTTGTGACCGCGACCGACATCCGTGCGCCGATCCTACCACCCGCCCGGACGGCGTCAACTGCGCTCCTGTTCGCGTCGCGAGACCGACCGCCGTCGACGATGCGGGCGTCGCGACCGCTCGCCCCGCTGTTCCCGCTCCTTCTGCCTGCCTGGCGCTGTGTCAGCGGTGCGCTGTCGCCTGTCGGACTGCATTGGTGGCCTGCAGTAAAGTCACGGTCCCCCGGCTCGTTCGGTCGTCCGTCGGGCGGCGAGCTCACGGCGGAACGCCGCGGCCCGCGCCGGACCGTTCCCGGGCGATCGCGGAGCGAAATTCTCGCGGATCGGCCACACACGCCACAGCACGAAGGTCGGTCCGGTCGACGCGACCACTTCGGCGGCGCGGTCGCTCCAGTCCGACAATTTCTCAAACCGGTAGGCGTTGACGAAGCCCGCCACCCGCGCGATGGCGTCGAAGGCGAGGTCCTTTCCATCGGCCCGAGCCGGTGCCGCGCCGCAATGCGGTTGTCCTCCGGTCACTTCGTACACGCCGTTGTCCACGACGATCAACGTCAGATTCGCCGGGCCTCGAGCACCGATCGTGACGAGGGACCCCAGATTCATCAACGTGCTGCCATCGCCGTTGAGCACGATGACACGCGTCTGTGGCAACGCCAGAGCCAGCCCCAGGCCAAGGCTGGACGCCTGCCCCATGCTGGAAGGCACGTAATGAAAGTCCAGCGGATGATCGCTGATGGACTGCCATTCCCGCGAATTACCCATGCACGAGATGACGACCGCCTCGCCCCGCACGGCGCGCAGCACCCGCAGGCACTCGACCAACGGCATGCGCGGTCCGTCCGCGCGCGCGACACCGACTTCAGCGTCCACGACGGTTCTCCCTTTTTCGGACTGCCAACGTCGCGCGGCGAAGGTTTTGGCCCGGCAGATGCCCGCCACCTGGCGGTCAGCGGCCGATCGGTCCGTCCCGCGGCGACACGTTTCGGAACGTCGCCTGTATCTTCAGATCGAGACTTGGGTGTCAGCTCAATACTGTGCAACCCGCGGGTGGGTTCAACAAGACCGTCGGGTGCAACAAAAAAGGACGCCGTCCGGCGTCCTGGCTGGCGATTCGAATCATCCGAAAGAGCGGGAGACGGGACTCGAACCCGCGACATCCACGTTGGCAACGTGGTGCTCTACCAGCTGAGCTACTCCCGCGAGCAATCCACCGGTTGCCACCCCGAACGGCGGGCATCCGTCGCGCGTTCACCGTGACAAGCGAACCCACGGTGGGCGGCTCGGCCGAGCGAGCGAATTATCCGCCGATTCGTCCATCCGTCAAGCGAAACGACTCGAGCCGCGCGGCGCGTCCGGCGACGGCTTCGTGGACTGCTGCGGCGCCGGCCGTCACCTTGCTGACCCGGGCGTTGCGTCGTTTTTTCGAGATGATCGGCAGGCGGATCAGGGGATACCGAGTTGCGCCTCGGAACGCAGCTCACGTGCCCGCTCGAGCAACGCGTCGGTCGATGCCGGCTGACGCGGTGTCAGGCGGTACCGGAACTCGTGCCGATTGGTGATCGGAAACGGCCAGAAATTGTCGGCGATCAGGTCCAAGGGCGGTATCTGATACCACGGGGTCGGCACGCGCTGCATGACGGTCAGCGTCTCGTATCCGGCCTTGGTGAGTGTGATTTCGTGCGTCCCGTAGTAGGTGAAGTCCGTCGAGACCGGCGTGACGCCAAGCTCTTCGCCGTCGAGCGTGACGTGTGCTCCCGGTGGATCGGACCGGATCGTCAGCCGGCGATGCACGCACCCGCTGTGAAGGACCATAAGCAGGAGGACCGGCAGCAGACTCCAGCGATCGACGCGCCGACACGTCGCGGATCGTAGCGGTCGGCCGGAGGTCGCGTCACAGCGTCGAAGGGCCGTTCGAGCGAAACCGACGGCGCGGCGGCAAGCGACGGCGCGGTGCCGGCGGCCGTTCGGCGCCGGTCGGTGGTCACCAGAGGAAACCGCAGGATCGATCATCGCTGGGTTTCGAGATTTCGAGGGTGGGCAAGGCACGGATCGCGGCGGATGATCGCGGTCGGCGCGGGGGCGCGGCTGATGAAGCGTTCCGTCGATGCGGTCGGTCAGGCGGCGTGACGCACCGGCTGTGCGTCGCCAGCGGTTCCGCGGACGATGTCTTCCAGGTTCGCCACCACGAACCGCTGTTCGGCGGCGGTCAATCCCGGAAAAATCGGCAAGGCCAAGGCTTCGTTGGCGGCCTGCTCGGCGAACGGCAACTGCCCGGGACGATATCCCAGGGACGCAAAGCACGGCTGAAGGTGTAACGGCGTGGGATAGTACACGGTGCATCCGACGCCGCGCGCACGCAGTTGCCGCAGAACGTCGTCGCGGTTGCGGGAAACGCGAAGTGAAAACTGGTTGAACACGTGCTCGCCGTCGGAGCGAACGAAGGGCAACGAGACCTCTCCGCCCTGGTCCAGTCCGCACTCCGCGAACAGTTCCGCATAGCGACGGGCGTTCTGCTGCCGAAGCCGCGTCCATTCAGGCAGGCGACGCAGCTTGACCTGGACGATCGCCGCCTGCAGGGCATCGAGCCGGCTGTTGATTCCCACGAATTGGTGGTTGTAACCCCCGGCGTCACCGTGCACGCGAAGCTGCCGCAAGCGGCCGGCAAGATGTGCGTTGTTCGTGGTCAGGAACCCGCCGTCGCCGAACGCGCCGAGATTTTTTGTCGGAAACAGGCTGAAGCAGCCTACGTCACCCCATGATCCGGCGGGGCGTCCGTGCAATGTGGCTCCGATCGCCTGACAGGCGTCTTCCACGACCGCCAGCCCATGCCGGTCGGCGATCGACGTCAGCGCCGGCATGTCGGCCAGTTGCCCGAACAGATGCACGGGCACAATGGCGGCCGTCCGCCGGGTGATGGCGGCTTCGACCGCCGCAGGATCGATGTTGAACGTCTGCGGGTCGATATCGACGAAGACGGGCCGAGCCCCCACGCGGACGATCGCCCCGGCCGTGGCGAAGAATGTGAACGGCGAAGTGATCACCTCGTCCCCGGGCCCGATCCCGAGGGCGAGCAGAGCCAGAATCAACGCGTCCGTGCCCGAAGCACAACCGACCGCATGTGCGGTGCCGCAGGCTTGCGCCAACTGCTGCTCCAGCGAGCAGACCACTGATCCCAGAACGAACTGCTGCGATCGCACGACGTCTTCGATGCTCCGCATCAATTCGTCGTGGATCGGTTCGTGCATCCGCTTGAGGTCGATGAACGGGACGGACTGCACGCTTGCGGAAAACGGCAGCGACGGCGGCGAGGGAACATCGGCATTCATGGTGCGACTCCATTCGCAGATGGTTTCCGCCCGAGTCGCGTGGGCCCCAAGGGACCTTTCCGTCCCGTGCAGCGGAGAAGCGGCCGGGTTTCGGTCGAGAGCCGGCTTCCATGCCCGCCCGGCCTCACCGCGCGTCGAACACGACGGACGCATCGCTTCGCCGCGCCGGTTCCTTCGGATGCAATTCGGGCGGCGGACTGTACCGCCGTCGGCGCGGAGGTGTCAACGTGAATTGTGCGGCGCTGCGCGCGTCTGATGGATCGGCGCGCAAGCATTGCAGCTTGCTTGAGATGTCGTCGAAATCGGCGGCCGAAATTCGCCGACAGAGGCCTTTGCGTGGCAATTGACACTGTGAAAACGGCCCGATAGGATCGAACCTCCGCGTCGTCCCGATGGCTGTTCGCGCAGCCGGGGCCCCGAGCACCGGCTGCGACCGCCGTCGTAGCCCTCGGGCGACGGGGCCGTTCGGGCCGCCATTCGGTGCAGATCCTCAGTCCGTTCAATTGCAAAACACGCATGTCTACATCCACCCGGCCCCGGACACCGCACCATCCGGTGCTGTCCGTGACGCGGTACGACAAGGTGTCGGCGACGATGCTGTCGATCATCGTCGCTTTGGTGCTGGCCGTGGTCTTTCTGGCGGCGATCTGGTACACGAACCGCTTGCCGCCGAAACCCAAACCCGCTCCCATCGAACTGATCGAACTGGCGGGCGGGTTCGAGGACGGCGATCCGAACGAGGCACTGGACGTGCAGTCGCCCGAAGAGGAAATCGCCGATCCGGCGCTCGAAGAAGAAGAATCCGACGAAACGCAGATCGAGCAGACCCTGGAAAACGTCGTCGAACTGGCCGAGGAATCGGTCGAGCAGGCCGAAAATCAGCTTGCGGCCGATGCGGTCAACACCGGCAAGAAGGGCAGTTCCAGCGGCACGGGCCGGCGGCCGTTGGGACTGGGGCCCGGAACCGGCGGGTTGTCGCGCGAACAACGCTGGTACGTCGAATTCGGCGGCACCGGTTCGCTGGACGAATACGCCAAACAGCTGGATTTCTTCGGCATCGAGCTGGGGGCCTTGATGCCCGATGGCAAGCTGTACCTGATTTCGCAACTGTCCAAGCCCAAGCCGCGCGTCCGTGTGGTCAGTTCGGGCGCCGGCGAAAACCGTCTATACATGACCTGGCGCGGCGGTAGCCGTCGCCGGGACGACCTGCGGCTGTTCCGCAAGGCCGGTATCGACGCCAGCAAGGGCGTGATCCTGCACTTCTATCCGCCGGAGACCGAAGAGATGCTGGCGCGGCTGGAGCTGGAATACCGCAACAAGCCCGTCAAGGAAATTCGCCGGACGTTTTTCCAGGTGAGACCCGCGGGCAGCGGCTACAAGTTCGTGGTCACGCGACAGACGTACCTGCGCTGAGTTTCCACGGGCGGCAGCGTTTTCGCGTGCCGGGGACCGCTTCGATGGTCCTCGGGACCCCAGGGGACGGCAGCGCGGAACGGCCCATGACGATGCGCGGCCCGCAGGGCCCGTGTGAGCAGCGTGCCGGCGACCGGAACCGCCGGCGAGAGGGGCGTACGGCGCGAAACGGCCACCCGATTGGACGAGGAATGCTTCGATGGACACGACCGTCGTATTGGATGCCTTGGGATACGGCATCTACACCGCCATGGCGCTCAGCGCGCTTTATGGTGTGTTCTGCGTGATCCTGCTGATTCGGAGAATCAAGCAGAAGCGGTTCGCCAGCAGCACTGCGGCCAACGATTTTCTCAATGAGGTCCGCGGATTGCTGGATCGCGGCGACTTCACGGCGGTCGCGGAGCTGTGTGATTCACCACGCTACTGGGCCAAGGCCGTGCCCCAGTTGATCCTGCTGGCGTTGGAACACCGCAAAAGGCCGATCGCCAAACTGCGGCAGTTGCTGGCCGAGCAGTTCGAGCGCGAAATCCTGGCGGACCTGGAATACCGCACCTCGTGGGTGGCCACCATAGTGAAAGCGGCTCCGATGCTCGGGCTGCTGGGAACGGTCACCGGTATGATCAGTGCGTTCGGCAAGATCGCCGCCATGCAGCAGCAGGGCAGCGACCCGAGTCAGTTGGCCGGTGACATCAGCTTCGCGCTGCTGACGACGGCCCTGGGTCTGACGATCGCGATTCCACTGGTCATCGCCGGTGCCGCCATCCACGTGCGGATCGGCAAACTTCAGGACCAGGTTCAAGAGCACATTTCACTGTTTCTGGACGACCTGGAAGCGGCTGTCGCAAAGCATCCGGCCTGAGGGGATGAAAGTGGCGGCCCCATCCTGTGACGGCACGGCGCAACGACAAGGAGCCGCCGCGGCGCCCCTTCAGGTCGACGGGACGGCAGGGATCCTGCGATGCCACGGACTTCCACCAACGCATTCAAACGGAAGCGGTCGGGTGAAGAAGCGGATCTGGACATCACGCCGATGATCGACGTGACGTTCCTGCTGTTGATCTTCTTCATGGTCACCTCGACCATGCAATCGTCGGTCGATCAGGACGTGCCGCCGGCGAAGCACGGTGTGGGAAGAGATTCCAATCGTGCGACCGTGATCACGATCAAACAACCCGCCAGCAGCGGCGACACGCCTCGGATCCTGCTCGGCGACGGTAAAGGCCCGGAAGCTTCCGTCGATGAGGTCGAACAGTACGTGGCCGACGGCTTGCGGGCCGGCCGCAGCTTCGTGGTGGTCAAGGCCGAGCGCGAAGTGCCCAATGGCTTCGTCCAGGAGGTTCTCAAGGCGGTCACTGCCGTGGATGGCGTCGAGTTTTCCATCGGCGTGCGCGACAAGCGATAGGCAGAACAGACCGGACGGAACCGCGGAGTCCGTCGCGTGGCCAATTCAAATCGGCCGCCGCCGACGGATGGCACACGGTCGCGGAAAACCAACCGAACCGCGCCGACAGCACCCCGAGTTTCCCCGGCGTGGTCACGCGAATTGCTCGATACGATTGCTCCTGCCATGCCTATTCGATTCCGCTGCGTGCATTGCCGACGATTGCAGGCGATCAGCTCGAGAAAGGCCGGCCAGACGGTCCTGTGCGCGGTGTGCGGCCGCGAAACACTTGTCGTCGCTCTGGATCAGGCGGAGTCGGTGAAGCATGGCGGCGAGCGGCCCGAGTCCCGGATTCCTGCGGCGAAAAGCTCCGATCGACCGTCGCTGCGCGCAGTCGCCGCGAATCCCCGGCGGGACGACGGCGGAGGCCGAGGCACCGACGCGGCGGCTCTCGCGACGCGGGCATCCGAAGACGACGAACCGGCATTCGTCACACGCAAGGCGTCGACCGAATTCGAGGAGATGGACCTCACTCCAATGGTCGATGTGACGTTCCTGTTGCTGATCTTTTTCATGATCACCGCGTCATTCAGCTTGCAGAAGACGTTGCCGTTTCCGCCGCCCAGTCCCGACGAGAAGGGTTCACAGCAGACCCTGCAGACGCTGGAGGACTTCGAAGAGGATTCGGTGATCGTGGAGATCGACGAAAACAACGTCATTTACGTGGAAGAAACGCCGGTGACAGACCCGGCCGCACTTGTCGACGCCCTTCGGGACGCGAAAAAAAGCGAACTGGTCCTGACGGCCCATCCGGACGCATTGCACGAAACCGTGGTCAAAGTGATCGACGCGGCGAACGAAGTGGGCATGCAGAAGATCCGCCTGGCGAAACTGGCCGCGCTCGACTTTTGACCTTTTTCACCAACGAAACCCATGACCACCAAGCTGGAAATCCGCAACAAGCACGGCAAGCGTGTCGGCACGAAGGTGCTCTCCCGCGAAAAACCTCTGTCGATCGGGCGGCACCAGGGCAACGACATCATGATCAACGACGCCGCGATCGGCGCGTTGCACTGCCGCATCGGCTGGAAAGACACGGCTTTCGAAGTCGTCGCGGCCACCAGTTCCGGTGTCGAGGTCAATGGTCAACTGGTGCAGCGCCGGATGCTGGAGCACGGCGACGTTCTGCGGATTGGTTCGTTCGACCTGAAGGTGCTCGTCGATCGTAGCGGCGAGGCCAAGCCCGCGGCCGCCGGTTCGCCGGATGACGATTTCGACCTGGTCCCGCTGGATGACGATGAAATCCCGCCCTTCGAGGATGAATTGGAGGACGACGGAGAGGAACTGCGACTGGACCCGGCCTACTACAAACAGGTCGAAGAGGCCGAACGTCGTGCGGCGGCCGAGGCAAAGAAGAAGAGCCGCAAGAAGAAAGCCGCCCAACCGGTTCCGGCCGAGGACGTGTTCGAGACGGACGAAGCGGACGGCGCCGGCGCGGACGATGCAGCGGTGGCCGGTCAGGTCCTGCCACGCCGCAGATCGGTGGAGGAAGGCGATGTGCCGACGCCACCCAGTGGCCGGCCGGGCGTCCGCGCCGCGGGCGAATCGCTGATCGGAACGCTGCGCGAGCGGATCACCGAAAAGCGTCGACCCGGCGAAGAGGACGTCGTCCGCTCACCGTTCATCATCGGTCTGGGGGTGGCGGCTCTGGTGCTGCTTCTGGCCGCCGCGACGTTCTGGTTCATCATCGGGCGGGAAACCGTCCAGCGACAGCTTTCGGCTGCCCGTGCGGCCCGCGACAGCGGTCGCTATACGCAGGCCATCGCTCTTTACGAGGACTTCCTGCTGAACCATTACCGGCACGAACTGGCCGACCAGGTCCGCGTGGAACTGGGTACCACGCGGATCGACAAGGAAATCGCTGGTTCGACGCCTTCCTGGAAGGGCGGACTGCAGATGCTGGAGCGGTTGATCGACGAAAACCGCGACCGGGATGACTTCGCAGAACTGCATCCCACCATTTGCGACTATGCATTCCGCATCGCCCTGGGTGCTGCCCGGCAGGCCGAAAAAGCCCGCGACCGCGAATTGCTGGAGGTTTCCAATCAGGCGACCACCCTCCTCGTGCGGTACAGTCCCAAGGACCAGCCGCCAGTGGAGCAGCAACGGGAAATCCGCGATGCGTTGGAGAAAGCCGAAGCGGCGATTCTGAAGAAGGAAACGCTCGACGAGGCGCTCGCGGACATCGATGCCGCGCTGGAGGCGAAGCAGCCAATGCGTGCTCTGCAACGTCGGCTGGAGCTGCTGGACCGCTATCCGGAGTTGGAATCGCATCCCGAGGTGGTGGCCCGCATGCAGCGGGCGCTGGATACCGAACGGGCTCTGATACGTGAAGAAGCGTTCTCTACCGATGCACGCCACGACGACCACCCCGACGTTCAGATCCCGGGGCTGGTTCTGGCGGCGAACAACCGCGCGATGAGCAACGTGCGGCCGGTGGGCCGCGTCGTGCCGGCGGTCGCGCGGGACAGTGTCTACGGCGTGGACATCGAAACCGGCGACGTGTTGTGGCGCCGGGTGACCGGCTTGGACGGGCCCTTTTTCCCGGTGCTCGTCGAATCGGCCACCGAGGGCGTGTTGCTGTACGACACGCGTCACAAGGAGCTGGTGCTGCTGGAACGTTCCAGCGGCCGCCTGCAATGGCGTCAGCCGCTGGATGAGGAGATTTCGGGTGCGCCGCTGGTCGCCGACGGACAGATCTATCTGCCCACACTCGATCGGCACGTGTACAAGATCAACCTCGAGAGCGGTCGGATCACGGGACGATTGACGTTCACCCAGCGGCTGCGGGCCTCGCCGGTCCTGCTGCGGGACGGCGAGCACTTGGCCGTGATCGGCGATGCATCCGTCCTGTACGTGCTGACCACGCGGCCGTTGCGGTGCCTGTCGGTCACCTTTACGGGACACCGCGCCGACAGCGTGCAGGCGCCGCTGTTGGCCATGGGCGAACTTCTGATGTTCGCCGAAAACACCGGACCGCAGGCCGGGCGGCTGCGCGTGTTCCGCACGGACACTCCGGATGGGCCGCTGGAGGAGGTCGCGACGGTGGACGTGCCCGGACCCGTTCGGGACGCCCCGGTGCTGCGGGGAAAACAACTGTTCGTTCCACTGCCGGGCGAACGTCTGCTTGCGTTCACCGTCTCGGACGATCCCAATCAGAAGCCGCTTACGGCAATCGCCCGTATCATGGACCGGTCCGACTACGACGGACCGATCTACCTGTTGCCCGGACCGGACAACCAGTTGTGGATGGGCTCGCGGGCACTGAAACGGTTCCAACTGGACATCGCCGCTCTCCATCCCGACCCGCGTCGTCTGAGCGAAGGCCAGATCGCCCAGCCGTTGCTGGCCGTCGGAACCCGGCTGTTCGTGGCGCGGTTCCTGCCGGCGACGCGCGCAGTGGCACTGATCGCCGCCGACGGCCCGGAAATGAGCAGCCAGTGGAAGACCGTGCTTGGATCGCGCGTACTGGCCTGGTTGCCGACCGAGCGCGGTGGGTCGCTGGCGTTTCTGGAATCCGGCGACGTCTTCTACGTCGGCCGCACGGACCTTCGTGCCTCGTTCAAGCAGCGTCCCGATGTGCAGCTCCGGCTTCCGGAAGGCTTGGCCAGCCGGTTGGCGGCTGTGCGTGCTGACGGGCAGCGGGTTATTGTCTACTGCGGGGCCGCAGAGCCCTCCGGCTGGATCGTCAACCGCAACGGTCAGATCGAACGGCGTGTCCGGTTCACCGCGCCGCTGTCCGCTCCCCCAGTGCTCCTCGCGGCGGGCGTGGTCGCTCCCCTTCCGGGCCGATTGGAATTGGTGCCGCTGAAAACCGGCGCGAAGACCGAACCGCTGCTGTTGCCGGCCGGCGATGTCGACGTGCCAGCTTGGACATGCGTGGTCCGACGCAACGACAGCGAGTGCCTGGCCGTCCAGCAGAACGGCCAGGTCCGTCGCGTACAGTACCGGCCACAACCCACACCGCATCTTTACAGCGTCGACGATATTCGGCTTGATGCTTCCATCGACATCCCCGCTGCCGCAGCGGATGATCGCCTGTATGTCGCCACCTCGGCAGGCACGATCGCCGCCGTCGACGCAGGGAACCTGGAGATCGTCGCCCAAATCACACTCCGGGGCACGCCCACGAACGCCGTGTGGGTCAGCGGCGGGCTCGTGTTTGCAGAGCTCGACGCGGCCCGGCTGGTCTGTCTGGACCCGCAAGCCGGATTGAAGACGGTGTGGTCGCTCGAACTGGAAGGCGACGGTCTGGCTGGCGGTCCACTGGTGGTCGCCGAGGACGTGTACCTCGCGCAGCGCGGCGGAATCGTGATGCGTGTCAACCGCGCCGACGGCGAAATCCTGGCACGTGCCCGGCTTCCGCAACGGCTCGACGGATCGCCGACGGAGTTGGGCGACGCCGTCGTCGCCACGGCGGTCGATGGCACTGTTTATCGAATCGATGAGTTGCTGGCGGCTTCGGCGCCGGCCGGCAAATCGTCCGCGCGCCGGGACGGCGCCGGAGATGCGAACACCGGTGGTCCGGCCAAGCCGACCACCGGCGCGGAGGATTCCGGTGAAAGTTGAGCGAGCAACATTCCCGGCGTGTTCGAATGCATCGCGTGTTGCGCGCGCTCGACAGTGGTGCCGGGTTGCGCTCCGCTGTGCGGCGCTCGGGCTCGTGTGGCTGACGATCTGCGGATCCTGCGGTTGGTCACAACCGGGGGGTGCGGCGGTAGCCGCCGAACAGAACGCCGCGCAGTCTGCCGGCGTGCAGGCCGAGTCCCAGCCGAATGATCAGCCTCCTGCCGATGGGGATGCCGCGCCTGCCCCCGAGCCGCCGCCGCTTCCGAAGCTGGAGGAGATGAGTCTGCCCACTGTCGAGGAGTTGCTCACCAAACCACCGGTCGACTGGGTGGTGCTGAAGACCGGAGAGGTGGTCGTCTGCCAGCCGGTCCACCCGCGTCCGGACACAATCGCGAAGTTGCAGAAACAACTGGCCGACAGCGCCTCCTGGAAGCCGCCCCCGGTGGTACGGCAGCCGGGCGAATCCGACGAGTCGTACGAAGCGCGGCGACGAGCGCGGATCGAAGAGTTCAAACTCCGCAAACGGAAGCTCGAGTTCCTCGAGATCGTGCTCCCGCAGGATGCCACTCTTCCGGACGACAAGGAAGAACCGGTCTATTACATCGACCTGAAGGACATCGACCGGATCATCTACTACGAAGACCTGATGCTGCAGCGGATCGACAAGTTGCTCGATCAGGGCGACTATCGCACGGCCTTCGAACTGCTTCTGGTGCTGGACCGACGGCACCGCGACTGGCCCGGGTATGCGGAGCGGGTCCAACGGCTGCTGTTCCTCGAGGCCGCAGACCGCTACGAAAAGAAACTCTATGAGCAAGCGCTGGCTTACCTGGAGGACCTCCATCAGCGGAACCCCAGGTATCCGCAGCTGTTCGAGCAGTTGGGCAAAGTCGTCCAACCGCTGATCGACGCAGCGCTCGCCCGGGAAGACTATCGTCGGGCCCGCTACTTCATCCGACGACTGGCATCCATGGAGCCGCAGCATCCGGTCGCGGTACGGACCCGCGAGGAACTGATGACGCAGGCCCGGCAACTGGTGGCCGCCGCGCGGTCCGAATGGGACACCGGAGACTACGCGGCCGCCGCGGACCGCGCAGAACAGGCCGCTCGCGTGTGGCCCGAACTCCGCGAAGTCTCCGAGACGTTTCAGCTCGTCACACGTCGCTACCAGCGGCTGTACGTCGGTGTGGTGGCCGAGCAGCACGGCTTCGTCGTACCACCGCCCTCGGCACGACGCCGACAGGAACTGATGTACGCTCGACTGTTCGAGGTGGATGCGTTCGACGATGCCGCCCATTATCGAACCGATTTCGTCGAGGAATACACCCCCGAAGACCTCGGGCGCCGCCTCATATTGCGGCTTCGCCGTGCCCAGCCCTACTGGAAACCATATCGCCCACTGACGGCCGCGGAATTACGACAGGCGCTGTTGCAGCGGCTTCGCCCCGACGATGCGCTGTACGACGATCGTCTGGCTTCGTTCGTCCGCAGCATCGACGTCGACTCACCGTATTCGTTGACCATCCACTTCGGCCGCGTCCCGGTCAGCGGTGTCGCGTTGCTCAGCTTTCCGCTCACCGCGCCAGCGAGCACGGGCGATTCTTCCGAAAACGGAAAACCCACCCCGGTGGCGACCGGCCCGCGCGGTTCCGCAGGTCGGGCCGGCGTGAGCCGCGTGGCGTTCGTGGCGGACCAACCGTCTCAAACGCCAGACAGCCCCGGCGCCCTCTCCGGCGATCGCGGTTCGCACGTGGGGGCCACGCAGCGGTTCGTGCAGATCGCCCGGCACGATCGGTCCGTTCGCTTCCGCCGTGTCGTGCCCGAGCCGGACGGCGTCGAGGAGTACCACGTTGCCGAAGTCGTCGAGATCGAATACGACTCGTACGAAAAACTGCTGCAGGGATTGCTCCGCGGCGAGGTCTCCGTCGTTCCCCGTATGCCGTCCTGGCTGGTGGACAAGATCGAAGCCACCGGCGAGTACTTCGTTCAGCCCTACGCGGTGCCGACAACGCACGTGCTGATCTTCAATCCGCGCAGCCGCATCGTCCGAAACACCGAACTGCGGCGGGCTCTGGCGTACGCGATCGACCGCGAGAAGCTGCTGAAGGAGGTCGTGCTGAAGGACCCGCTCATGCGGCGGGGCAAAATCGTCTCGGCCGCATTCCCCAGCGAAAGCAACGCCTATCACCCGCTGGTCAAACCGCGTCCGTACGATCTTTACATGGCGTACGCGCTGACGGTGCTCGTCAAGCAGGCGCACGGAGGCGAAATGCCCGTGCTGAAAATGGCCTGCGAACCCGACCCGCTCATCCGGGAAACCGCGCAGGCGATGATCGCCAACTGGAAACGGATCGGCATTCAGGTGGAGCTGGCCGAACTGCCGCCGGACGCACACCGGCGGCTGGCCGAACCCAGCGACGTCGACCGGTCCGAGCGGGCGGAATGGGACATGGCCTATCGCACCGTGCGGATGGCGGAACCGCTGACCGAACTGTGGTCGTTCCTGACGCTCGACCCGCATGCGCGCGTCGAATCGCTGCAGTCACTTCCGGACTGGCTGCGGCTGGATCTGGCTGCGCTGGATGAGGTCGTCGACTGGCAGTCCGCGCGGCGGTTCCTGAACACGTTGCACAAGAAGCTGCAATCCAACGTCCGATGGATTCCGCTCTGGGAAATCCAGGAGGCACTGGTCATTCGCAAGAACATCCGCGGGTTCCCCGAGCGTCCGATGAATGCGTACCATCGCGTCGAGCAGTGGATCGTACAACCGTGGTATCCACGCGACCGCTGAGCCCCTCGGGGCCTGTGAGTCTGGTTGTGCGGGGCTCGTCCGGTTGCGGCCGCGCACTCGGGGAACGGCCGGTCGTCGCCCGGTCCGCGCCGCGCACCCGCAAAAGAGCTCACCGACGGACAGCCCCGGTTGCGCCACCCGCGCTGCTCGATCGAACATCGATGACCGAACGATGACACGACCTTGCCCAGACACGCTCGACGCCACCGTGCCCCGCAGCCGGCGCCAACGGCGGACAATCGCCGCCGTTCCGGCGGTGCCGTTCACCGCAGTCGTCGCCGTTATGGCGGCATACATTGCCCTGGCACGCGGGGATGCGGCATCGAAAGACGACTCCATTCCGTCTTCGCAAGCGGCCGCAACATCCCCAGCCGTCGCCGAAGGGAGAGGCCCGGGCGGCGGCGAAGCGGCGACCAAAGGTGCCGTGCCCGAGGCCCCGAACGGCGGGAGTTCCGCCGCGCCCGCTGCCGGCACGTCGAGCGGACGGAACACGCAAAGCGCTTCCGAAACGACCGGCCCGCCGCGGTCGGCGTCGATACGGGACGAGCGCCCGGTCGAACTGCGGCCGTACCGCGTGCTGGTGCGTCTCGGTTTGCCGCGCACGGCGGCTTGGAACGAAGATCTGCGTGCCGCGGTTGTACGTCGCTTTGCCACCGTCACCGCCAACACGTTGGGCCAGATGTGGTCGCTGACGGTCCGCAGGGACGATCGCCTTCTGCCCTGCAATCGCATCGGCTTGGAACGTCTGGACGCTAGGACGTTCGCCGCGGACGCCGAAAGTGGTTTCGACAAGGTGTATTGTGTCACTGTGGAGCCGAATGGTGGTCGGTTCACTGTCTGGTCACGCGAATGGGACGCGACCGTCCAACGACTGGGGCCGATCTGTTCGGCGCGGACGTACGATCGACGCAGCATCGGGGATGCCGTGTTTGCCGCGGTGTGGTCGGCGTTCGAACCGGTCGTGTATCTGAAGCTCGTCGACGCGGACGTGATCCATGTCCGCATCCGTGGCGGTGAGTACTTGCCGGCCGTTTCCGAGTTCGCTCCGTTGCGTCCCGGGAGGATTCTTCAGCCGGTGTTCCGGCACTACAACCGCGACCGCACGCTCCGCGCCATTCAGCCGATCCCGTGGACCTACCTGATCGTGGATTCCGTCCAGCGCGGTCGGGCACGCTGTCATGCCGTCTCCGGACTGCGGATCAACCTCGGTGCTCGACGCCGCCGCGTGGAGACCGTGGCCATCGGCGTCCGCCCGCACCTCGCCGAAACCGAGGTCCGGCTCGCCCTGCGAAACGCGCCGACGAAGGCCCTGGTTGCGTACCGTGTTTCGGTCTACAACCGCAAGCCCGATCTCCACAAACGCCGCGGAACGCAAAATGCGTCTTCCGAGCGAAGTGACGCCGCGGAAGATTCGCCCGGAGGCGCCAAGCCGGCTGCCGACGGCGTGGAAAGCGGTGGCCGGACCGGCGGTGAAACAGCCTCCACGTCCGGCCGCTCGGAGGATGCCCCCAAACCGCTGATTCTGATGAGCGACCGCCGCGGAATCATCCGCGTGCCGGCCGACCCGGCGAAACCGCTGGTGTGGCTGTTCATCAGCGGCGGTAAGTACCTTTTGGCTATGGTCCCGTTCGTTCCCGGCACCGTGGAACGCACGGATCTGCTGCTTCCGGACGACTCCGTTCGCCTCGGCGTGGTCGCCCAGTTGGAACTGCTGAAAGCCGAATTCGTGGAAACCATCGCCCGCCGCGCCGTTCTGATGTCCCGCATCCGCCGCCATACTCGCAAGGGTGAGTCCGCGAAAGCCGCCGAGCTGCTTGCCGAACTCGAGAAGCTGCCGGACAACAAGCACTACCACGACGAGCTGGAAGCGATTCAGTTCGCCGCCGTTCAGCAAGCCAAACAGCGCCGCAATCGCCTCGCCGAATCGCGCGTGAAGGTTCTCTGCAAGACCGTGCGTGAGCTGGTCGACAAGTTCCTGCCGGCGGACGGGCTGCAGAAGTTCAAGGACCAGCTCAAGGAGCTCGAGGAAGAGGCCCGTGTCGAAGCGGAAGAAGTGCGCTCGCCGGACACGATGCAGTGACGCCATCCGTCTCACGAGGCCGGCCGCTTGGGTGAGGATCGGCAACGACGACGTCGCCCCGGTTACGCGGTCGGGGCGTGACCCCGCGTGAGCGGTGCACGTTGTCGGCGCTGCAATGCTCGGCAGACGATGGCTGCCTCCCGCGGTGCCCGCCGCCTGCATTCCGGCTGCATTCCCGACGCTGCATCGTATCGCCCCAATGCGCTTGACTGTTCTAGCGTATAGTGCTCAGCCCGGGCAGTCGATTCGCGTCGGCCGGGGCGGCTGCCGGACGCCGCCAGCGCTTTCATTATCCGCCTCTAACCGCTAGAATTTTGGTCGATTGTGCACTCTGGCCGGCGGTGGGAACCGGCCCCTGCGGTCTGCCCGGCGCCTTTGGGCTCGGGGCCCGCTCGTGACGCGGCAGTGAGGTCGGGAGGGTATCATTTGTCTACCAATAGCGGCGAACTGACCGGAGGCGAAGGACGCATCATCCCGATGGATATCGAAGAGGAGATGCGTTCCAGCTACCTCACGTACGCGATGAGCGTGATCATCAGTCGCGCTCTGCCGGACGTGCGCGATGGGCTGAAGCCGTCGCAGCGCCGCATTCTGGTGGCGATGAACGACCTGAATCTCGGTCCGAATGCTGCCCGCGTCAAATGCGCGAAGATCTCCGGCGACACCAGCGGCAACTACCACCCGCA
>RFHO01000160.1 GCA_003696385.1 Planctomycetota bacterium
GAAATCGAACCGCTCGATGAAGCCGCCACCCCCGCGCCGACAGCCTTCACGAAGCGCCCCGCCCGCAGCCGCTCCGGCCGCCTCGCGTCGCTCACAGCGCCCGCACGACACACGCCACGTTCGCGCCACCACGCACGGCGCAGCGGCCCCGTCCGTCGCAGATGGCCGCCTCCCGTCCGCCGGCGGCCCGTCGGAACCTCGATGTCACGTCCCGAACCCGTTTCAATCGCCATGAATCTGCCTCAGCCGCGCCGACGTGCGCAGCATCCATTGAATGCGTTCGAACTCGTTCAGCCACTCCTGCACGACCGCCGCATGCAGGTCGTCGGGCTCCGCCACGCCCGTCGGACAGGCCACCCCGGAAAGCGACGCGACCATCTGGCGGTACTTCGACAACGTCCTGTCGCCATACCGGCCGCACGGATAATCGTCCTCGGACAGAAACAGCACGCTCGGCACGCGCCGCCCACCACAGATGCTCAATTCGTCCGCCAGCACCGGAAAGGCATCGCGATCGAAAAACCGCAGGCGGATGACCGGCGCCTCTTCGGCGAACCGCGCGAAGATCGGACACTGGTTCACGCAGTCCCCGCACCACGCTCCCGCGACCACGATGACCTTCATTTCCCGAACGAACGACCGCAGAAGCTGCCGCTGACCTTCGCTCAACTGCGTGCGCTCGAACACCGCCCGCCATCGCGCCCGCTGGTCCTCCGTCCCGAACCGCTCCAGGAACGCCTCATACTCCAGCCCACGCTCGAAAACCGCACCCCATTCCATTTCAAACCTCCGCGACTTCCTGACCGCCGCACCGCGTCCGTCGCCGACCGCTCGCGCTGTGCATCGGCGCACGCACCCGCCGCGTTCCAACCGCGGGCCGCCGTCCGCGCGAGCCCTCACACCGACACGCCCGCCCGCTGCAGGCGATGGTGCAACGCCGCACCCACGAACCCCTTGAACAGCGGATGCGGCGACAGCGGCTTGCTCTTGAACTCGGGGTGGAACTGCACGGCCACGAACCACGGATGCCCCGATAGTTCGACGCACTCGACCAGACTCCCGTCCGGGCTGGTTCCCGCCGCGATCATGCCCGCCTGCTCGAAGAGCTGCCGGTATTCGTTGTTGAACTCGTAGCGGTGCCGATGCCGCTCCGAAATCTGCGTCGTCCCGTAGCAGGCCGCGGCCGTCGAGTCCTCACGCAGCACGCACGGCTGCGCCCCCAGCCGCATCGTCGCCCCCTTGGCCGTCACGTTCTTCTGTTCTTCCAGCAGACAAATCACCGGGTGCTCGGTATCCGAAACGAACTCGGTGCTGTTCGCGTCCGCCAGCCCCAGCACGTTCCGGGCGAATTCGATCACCGCACACTGCATCCCCAGGCAAATCCCCAGAAACGGAATCTCGCATTCCCGCGCGTACCGCACTGCCTGGATCTTGCCCTCGATGCCCCGCATCCCGAATCCTCCCGGCACCAGGACGCCGTCCACCCCTTTCAGCAGCAGCTCGGGGTCCTCGCGGTCCAGCCGCTCCGCTTCGATCCGCTTGGTCACCACCCGCGTCGAATGCGCGATCCCCGCATGCGTCAACGCCTCGTAGATGGACTTGTACGCGTCCCGGTGCTCGATGTACTTGCCCACCACCGCGATCGTCACTTCGTGCTGCGGATTCCTCAGCTCCCGCAGCATGTTCCGCCAGTCGTCCAGCATCAGCGGACCGGCCCGCAGCCCCAGCTTGTCCACGATCAACTGATCCAGCCCCCGCTCGACCAGCCCCTCGGGAACCTCATAGATCGAAAACGACTTGTCCATCTCCTCGATCACCGCCCGCCGCTCCACGTTGCAGAACAGGGCGATCTTGGCGATGTTCTCCGCTCCCAGAGGCCGCTCGGTCCGCACGACCAGAATGTCCGGCTGAATGCCGATCTGCCGCAACTGCCCCACGCTGTGCTGCGTGGGTTTGGTCTTCAATGCCCCCGCCGCCTTCAGATACGGCACCAGCGTCAGGTGGATGAACAGGCAGTTCTCCCGCCCCACGTCCATCGGCATCTGCCGGATCGCCTCCAGAAACGGCAACCCTTCGATGTCGCCCACCGTGCCCCCCAGCTCGGTGATCACCACGTCCACGTCGTCGGCCGCCAGGCTCCGGATCGCCGCCTTGATCTCGTCGGTGATGTGCGGCACGACCTGAACCGTCTTCCCCAGATACTGCCCCTCGCGCTCCTTCGAAATCACGCTCAGATAGATCTTTCCCGTCGTGTAGTTCGAATGCTTCGACAGCGGACTGTTCGTGAACCGCTCATAGTGCCCCAGATCCAGGTCCGTCTCCGATCCGTCGTCCAGCACGTACACCTCCCCATGCTCGTACGGGTTCATCGTGCCCGGATCGACATTGATATACGGATCCAGCTTCTGCATCCGCACGGTCAGCCCCCGCCGCTCCAGCAGCAACCCGATCGAGGCCGACGTCAGCCCCTTGCCCAGCGAACTGACCACCCCGCCGGTCACGAAAATGTGCTTGGACATCGTGTCTCCTCGTCACCGCCCCACTGTTCGGCCCGGAACACACCACTGACGGACGTCCCTGTCGGCCGAAAACACCGAAACACGGCCGCAGCCCTGCGGTCGCGACATCGCATCGTCCTCTGTCACAATCGCTTACGAATCCCGACCCGCCGCAGCCCGTCCGCCGGCCGCGATCCGGCCCGGTCCCCGGACTTTGGCGCCTTGCGGCCATCATAGCTGCGCCGACCGCCGAGCGGCAGTCTCGCCGCACGCCATCCGAGCCGCGAAGCCAACGACCGCCGCAAGCCCCGCGTCTTCCCGTGCGCCGTCGGGCACCGCCGCCATGCCGCGTCCGAAAAGCTGCGCTTCGGCCCCGCCGCGCGCCCCCGCATCGCGTTCGAGTTGTCAGAGGGCCGACGCCGCCGGATACTACGAACGCCCCAGGGTCGCGTCCCGCTGCTCACGATTCCGGGACGTCAACGCCGTGATCCACCCGACGCACGACTCTCCGGAGGTGCATTCGATGCGTTTCCCACCCCGCCCGCTCCACTCCCGCCGCGCATCCGCTTCCCTCCGCGCCCGCCGCGAATCACCGCCGATCCCGCAACGTGCCTCCGCCGAACGTCGATCGGCGGGCCGCCGTGCCCTGCCGCTGGCACTCCTGGCCGGACTGGCTGCGGTCTTGCTTCTGCCGCGGTCGGCCCCCGCCCGCGACACCGACACGCCCGCCGCCAACGCCTCCACCTGGACGCCGATCGACGTCCCCGGCCCGTGGGAGGAAGCCATCCCCCGCCTGTTCACCGACTACGACGGCTTCGCCTGGTACCGCTGCTACGTGAAGGTGCCGGACCGCTGGGCCAGTGCCAATCGTGACCTA
>RFHO01000161.1 GCA_003696385.1 Planctomycetota bacterium
CGATCCGATGTGACGCCGGCACCGAGATGTGACGAGTTCAGAGTAACCGTGTCGCTACGTACACGCAAATACGATTCTGACTCTTCCGAAGATTTTTGCCGAATCGCTCGACTGGCGTGATCAGCACATGGTATCTCGTTCAGAGGTTCCGACCCGCGCACGGTCCCCCGATCCGCTGGCCATGACGGCCGTGCAATGGGTGCACGCATGGGAACGGAAATCGCGCAGAACGCGCGGCATGCAGGTCGTGTGTCGGGATCGTGTGCGGGCGGTGCGGGTGGTTGGCGGACGGTGCGCGCGGTTTGCTCGTGTGGGCCGGTGGGGGACCCGTCGGGCTCGGCCGAGCATTCCGTCAGTCGGCGGTGGATCGAGGCGGTTCGTCGAAGACCCACTGTGTGAGCAGCGTGAAGGCTTCGCGTTCTTCCGGGCCGCCGGTCTTCTCCACCATCGGAGACAGCCACTCCCATTGCTGCCGGATCCGGTCGAGATGAATCAGGTGCTTGCGTGACGCCAGAATCGCTGCCTCCACGACGGCATGCTTGGCGCGATTCCAACCGACGAAGTCGCGCAAGCGGCCGCGGTGGACGATCCGCCCCAGTATCCGGTCCCGCGGCTGCGTGCCGGCCACGTCGGTCACCACGCATTCGTACCAGCGACAGGCGTCCAGCAGCACGGCGCCATCGATCCGCTCCGCCGGTCGCGTCGCCGGCGGGGTGTCGAACCGGTCGAGCAACGCCCGGGCCAGCAGGAGGGCATCATCCAGCACGTGAAACACCGCCTGCCGCGTGCGGAGCAGGTTTTCACAGGTGCGGGAAGAACGAAACGGCCGGAAGACGATCCTTCCGGCGGGCTCGTCGAGCTGCACGCCCATCGGTGCGATGTTCAGCCCGCCGTCGGCGTTGCGCGTCGTCACGACGCCTTCGATGATCATTTTGACGCCTCGTCGATGAGGATGCCGGACGGCGTCGGCGCCGTCGGGTGTCGCAGGGCCGAATAGGCATCCCGTGCACGCCGACGCACGTCGTCCCACAGAGCGGCCGGAGAATCACCCCGAACGAACACGGTCATCCAGGGTCCACCGGGAAACTGGGCGGCCGAATCGGCGGGCACATCCGCGAACGCCGGGATGCGGAACGGATCGTCGGGATCGGCCCACGATTCCGGGGCATCCCACGGTGTTCGGGGGACGGCGGTGCGCCCGCGCGAACCGTGCGGCACAGCAACGTCATCGCCGGGCACGCCGGGGCCGTCGCCGCCGGGACCGGCAGGTGGTGCAACGAACAGAACGACCTTCGCCAACAACGGCGGCGGAACGTGCCGGTCCGGCGTCCGGGCAGCGGTCCTCGTTCGCACCGGGCGTTCGGGACGCTGCCCGCAATCTCCGGGTGGGCGCGGCAGTTCCCCCATCTCGACGCCCACGGCCTTCAGATGTGCCGGAAAGTAGCTCCGCCGGTGCAGCAGTTCCAGCACTTCCACCGCCGCCGTGTAGCGTGGGTTGATTTCGACGAGCCAGGGGCGTTCGCCGTCGAAGACGAAGTCCGCGCCGAACAGGCCGCGCAATCCGGCTTCACGTGCCAAACGTTGCACGCCGCGTGCGAACGCATCCCACGTCCTGCTCCGGCTCTGCCAACGGCGGCTTTCCCGGCGCGGCCGTGACGGCCTCGAGGGCGACACCGCTCCGGAGTTCTCGAACAACCGCGGCGGTGCGATGGTGGGTCGCGCAGCCACCGTGCCGCAGTATGCGAACGGTGGGGCGCAGGCGAACGCTTCGCCGACGAGCTGGCGTGTCCAACCGAGCAATCGGACGCCGTCCCGGTCCGCAAGGAACACCGCCGAACCCGGCACTCCCGGCACGTATCGCTGAAAGAGGCCACCGGTGTCGAGGCCGTTCGCCCACGCCGTTTCGGCGCCACGCGGAGCGCGACCGCCGGCCAACCGGACGCCCATGCCGCCTCCGCCGCGAAGCGGCTTGAACAGCCACGCGCCCGGGTCTTCCGGCGGTTCGTGCACGGTTTCGGGAAAGGCGATCCCGCAGCGTGCCGCGGTGGAGGCCAGCCAATGCGGATCGCGCACCCGGCGGACGGCCTCCAGCGGGCAGCCCGCGATCCGCCACTTCGCCGCGGCCCGTTCGAGAACATCCGGGTGGTTCTCGAGCGGTGCCATCCAGCACAACACCGGAGGCGTGGAGCGCGGTCCGCAGATCTGCCGGCGCTGCATCACAGTGTCGAGCGCGGATGCCCAGTCCGACGGATCGGCCCGGTGCCACCGACAGGCGACCCGCCGCAGGTCGCGGTCGCCGAAGCAGTCGATGGCGACGCACGGCACTCCGCCGCGCCAGGCCGACCACGCCGCGGCGCGAACGCTGTAGCCGGCAATGTGCAGTGGAGTTGGCATGGGGCGTTCCCGAGGTCCACCGGGACACTTTCGTCAGCCGCGAATGCACGAGGACGCAACGTCGTTGGCACAGCGGCCGGTACTGCGAAGCCGCGTTCCCCGGCATGGCGGACGACCGTCCCCGTCCGGACGGGATTCCGGTTGCGGTTCGGGCCGGAGCCGAGCGACGCACCGCGTGCAGGCTGGCCGGAGTCGTACCGGGCCGCTCATAATAGGGTATCGAACCGGTGCGAACGGTTCGTCCCTCCGGTTTGCCCGCCCTCCTTCCTGCCCTTGCAAATGCCCATGAATTGGACCGAGACCGCCGTCCGCCGTCCCGTGGCGACCTTGATGGTTTGTGTGATCGTCGCCCTGATGGGCGTGGAGTCCCTCGCGCGCCTCGCTCTGGATCTGATGCCGGACATCACGTATCCGGTCATCACGGTGATCACGCTGTACGAGGGGGCCGGTCCGGAGGAGATCGAGACGCTGATCACGCGGCCGATCGAGCAGGCGGTCAGCGCGGTGCAGGGGGTCGACCGGCTGTACAGCAGCAGTCAGGAGGGAGCCAGCGAGGTCCGCATCCGCTTCGACTGGGGCGTCGATCTGGACGGGGCAATCGCCGATCTGCGGGCCCGGCTGGAGCGGGCGCGTTCGTCGCTGCCCGAAGACGCCCAGCCACCGTTCATCTACCGTTACGACGTGGCCGACTTTCCGATCATGTACCTGGGGCTGATCACCCGGCTGGACCCGATCCAGGCGACGCGGCTGGCCGAACAGGTGGTCGCGCCGCGTCTGGAACGTCTGGACGGCGTGGCCGGTGTGCGGATTCGCGGTCGGGCGCGGCGCGAGATTCAGGTCGCTCTGGACCACGATCGGATGGTGGCCCGCGGCATCGGCGTCAACGAGGTGATCACGGCGTTGCGGCGGCAGAACGTGATGCATCCGGCGGGCGACGTTCAGGAAGGCCATCTGCGGGTGCTGGTCCGCAGCGCCGGCGCGTTCGGCAGCCTGGACGAAATCCGCGAGACCGTCGTGCGTCGCAACGGGTCCGCGGTCGTACGCGTTCGCGACATCGCCGAAGTGATCGACGGTGAGCGGGAGCGGACGGAGCTGACGCGGGTCGACGGGCAACCCGGCATGATGCTGTACATCTACAAGCAATCCGGGGCGAACACGGTGGCCGTCAGCGACCGGGTACACGAGGCGGTGGCGGAAATCAACCGGACGCTTTCGGAAGGGGAGCTGCGGATCCGCGTGGACAAGGCCGACTACATTCGCGCCGCGGTGGCGAACGTGCGGCAGGCCGCCTACTGGGGAATCGGTCTGGCCGTGCTGGTTCTGCTGCTGTTCCTGCGTTCGCTGCGGAGCACGCTGATCATCGCCATCACGATTCCGCTGGCCGTGCTGGCGACGTTCGTGCTGATGTACTTTCGCGGATTCACGTTGAACATCGTTTCGTTCGGCGGGCTGGCACTGGGCATCGGGATGCTGGTGGACAACGCGATCGTGGTCCTGGAGAGCATCTCCCGTCGGCGCGAGGAAGGACAACCGCTGCTGGACGCCGCGGTGGAGGGGACGCGGGAGGTCGCCGCGGCGGTCACGGCCAGTACGCTGACGACGATCATCGTGTTCCTGCCACTGGTGTTCATCGCCGGGGCCACGGGGATTCTGTTGCGTCAACTGGCATGGGTCGTTTCCTTTTCGCTGGTCTGCTCGCTCGCTGCCGGTCTGACGCTCACACCGTGCCTGATGGCGCACTTCCGCTGGCCGTTCACAATGCGTTCGAAGGCCGCGACGAAAGACGACGCCGTGCCGCAGCCCCTCGCAGCGGATCGTGGCAAAGCAATTGGGACATCCGTTGAGTCTCGGGAGGTCGGCGGTTTCCTCGGCTGGATGGAAAGCGGGTATGCCGCGTTGTTGAGGGCGTGCCTGCAACATCGCGTGGGTGTTGCGATTGGGCTGTTCGGATTGGTAGCGGTCGCCGCAGGGCTGGCGCCGCGGGTACCGACCGAGTTTCTTCCCAAGACCGACGAAGGCGATCTGCAGATCTACGGTGAAATGGCTCCGGGCATCCGGCTGGAGGAGCTGTCGCGTCAGACGGCCCTGCTGGAAGAGCAAGTGCTGGAACTGGTTCCGGAAGCTCATACGGTCGCGGCGTTCATCGGGGACGATGCCGACGACGCCGATGAGTGGAACGAAACGGCGCTTCGGATCACGCTGGTGCCGCGCAGTCAGCGGAAACGCAGTTCGGAAGAGATCCGCCGGGCTTTGGACCGTCAGCTCCGGCGGCCGGCCGGACTGGATCTTCAGATCCGCGTCCGCAGCGACATGGTGATGGGCCGGATGTTCGCCACGGATACGGACCTGGCGGTGGAAATCCGCGGGCACGACCGCGCCGAAGCGATGCGCATCGCCGAACGCGTGGCCGCGGTGATGAAGACCATGACCGGTCTGGCGAACGTCCGCATCGGGGATTCCGATCGCCGACCGGAGCTGCGGGCGGTGATCGACCGCAAACGCGCCGAACGGCTGGGTGTCGCGGTCGAAGAGATCACGCAGGCCCTGGAGGCGACGGTCGGCGGCACGCGGACGACCGTGTACCGCGAAGGGGGAGACGAATTCGACATCCGCGTGTGGCTGGCCGCCGATCAGCGGCACGATCCGGAAGTGATGAAACGGGTCGCCATCCGGACCGCTGACGGTCGCCTGGTGCCGCTGCGAAACTTCATCCGTTATGAGCCGGCGGCCGCGCCGCTGCGGATTCCCCGCGTGGATCGTCAACGCGTCGTGTTCGTGACGGCCGACGTGGACAGTCGTGACCTGGGGGCCCTGGTGGCGGCGCTGCAGCAACGGCTCGCCGAGCTGCCCGTACCTCCCGAATTCAACCTGCAGATCGCCGGGACCTGGGAGCAACAACAGGAAAGCTTCCACGAGCTGCAGCTCGGTTTCGCCCTCGCCGTGTTGTTGATGTACATGGTGATGGCGGCTCAGTTCGAATCGCTGATCGCGCCGCTGATCATTCTGGGCGCGTTGCCGCTGGGCGGCGTCGGAGTCGTGGCGATCCTGCTGCTGACCGGCACGTCGCTGAACGTGCAGTCGTTCATCGGGCTGATCATGCTGGCGGGAATCGTCGTCAACAACGCGATCGTGCTGGTCGACTACACGAACCAGTTGCGACGGCGGTATCCGCAAAAGTCGATGGAAGAACTGCTGGTGCTCGCCGGACGGCGTCGGCTGCGACCGATCCTGATGACCACATTGACGACGGTGCTGGCGATGTTGCCGATCGCCGTCGGTTGGGGAGAAGGCGGCGAGGTGCAGGCTCCCATGGCCCGCGTGGTGATCGGCGGCCTGCTCGCCGGTACGTTGACCACACTGGTGGCCATCCCGACAATCTGCGCGTTCGTCTACCGGCCGCAACCGGCGGCGGTTCGCCCACAGATCACCGGCGCCACCGCCGAGACGCCCGTGGGCATGGCGAGGGTGTGACCGCGCGACCGGCCTGTGGCAATATGCGTTCGCGTCATCGTACGCCCATCACGCCACCCGCAGCGACCGACGTCCGCCCGGTATTCGGATGCGCTGGGGACCGCCACCGAGACACAAGTTCGCGGTGGTATCCGCGGCGTGAATCGGCGTGCCGCCGCCGCGAAAACGAACCGGCGGCGTAACAGGATCGTTGCCGGACCGGCGTCGGCTTGCCGACGAATCAGGAATCGCAACGCAACGGAGACGTTTTCGAAAATCGGATTACCCGGACCGCGACTTGGGAACGCGCGCATCATGCCAGATCACGAACCGCGACCGTCCGGTCTTCGACCGCGGCAGGACAGTCAGGACGATCCCTCGGGCCGTCGCACCCGGAACGATGCAATGCCCTCCGCGGCGCGCCGAGCCGGCGTTCCCCCGGACCGCGCCGTGCTGCCGTGGCTGATCGGGCTGGCGTTCGCAGGGGGCCTGGCGCGGTTGTTGCCGCATCCCCCGAATGTGGCTCCGGTGGCCGCGCTGGCGCTGTTCGGGGGAGCCTGCTTTTCGCGATTGTGGATGGCGGTGCTGGTGACGCTGGGCTCGATGATCTTCAGCGATGCCGTCCTGTACGCAACGGTGTATCGGTCGTTCGTCGAGTCGGCGGCGGGAATTGCGGCATCCGTGCTGCCGGTTTACGGTGCGTTCCTGCTGACGATCGTCGTGGGCCGATGGTTGTGCCGGCCGCGGACGTGGCCGCGGATCGCGAGCGCGAGCGTCGCTGCGTCACTGCTGTTCTTCGTGATCACGAACTTTTTCGTCTGGTACGGCAGCCGGGCCTACCCACAGACCTGGGCGGGATTGTGGGCCTGTTACGTCGCCGCGCTGCCATTTTTGCGGAATTCGCTGTTGGGCGATCTGTTCTTCACGGTCGTTCTGTTCGGGCTGGCAGAGGCGGTCAGCATTGGCGGACGCACAGGTGCCGCCGGCAGTGCCCGAGCATGAGGGACCGGAAATGATGTCGGCCCGCAGCGGGGCGTAACGTCGGGCCGCGATCGGACGTGCCACGGCTGCACGGAGACGTTTGCGGTCGGGCACGCGTCGCGCGGCCGGCTGCCGCGTCCGTCGGCGTCGGCACACCGTCGCGCCGTCGGCCGCGCACCAGGACATCTTCGACCGACCGGAAGCGGTCTGACCGGGCAAAGCAGAACCGCTCATGTCCCGGCGCGCGACGTTGCGGGGGAAAGTGGCATGGGTATCCGCGAGCGGTTGGCGGCGGGAGAAACCGTGCTGGCGTTCGGTCTGGGCCGCGTCATGAACACGACGCTGATTCAGTTGCTGGGCTTCGAGGGCAGTTTCCACGCACTGTGGTTCGATCACGAGCATGTCGGGTTCGGCATTCGCGAACTGGAAGCCGCCTGCGCGGCTGCGCGAGCGGCCGGGCTGGAGAACTTCGTCCGGATCGCGCCCGAAGGCTATGCCCTGGTAACCCGCTGCCTGGAAGCCGGCAGTGGTGGTGTGATGGCGGCACAGATCCAGTCGGCCGCTCATGCCGAGCAGTTCGTGCAGTGGGCCAAGTTCGCTCCGCGCGGCCGGCGCGGGCTGAACCTGAGCGGTTTCGACGCCCGGTATGGTGGCATGTCGGCCCGGGAATTCTGCGAGCGGGCCAATCGTGACTCGTTCGTCGCCATCCAGATCGAGACGCTCGGTGCCCTCGAACAATGCGATGCGATCGCAGCCATCGACGGCGTGGATCTGCTGTTCGTCGGTCCGGCCGACCTGAGCCAGGCGCTCGGCGTCACGGGGGAGTTCTTCCACCCGAAGTGTCTGGAGACGATCGACGCGGTGGCGGCGGCGTGTCGCCGTCACGGGAAACACTGGGGGGCGGTCACGGTCGGCCCGGACCACGCGCGGCTGCTGTGGGAAAAGGGCTGTCGGTTGATTTCACCGACCAACGACGTGAAGTGTTTCCGCGCGGGAATCGCGTCCGTTCGGGAAGCTCACGCGTTCTGCTTCGAG
>RFHO01000162.1 GCA_003696385.1 Planctomycetota bacterium
GCCTTCGTCGAGCTTGGGAATGAATTCGCCGCCCAGCTGCAATGCCAGCAGAACGCTGACCAGAAAGGCGGCGACGGCAGCACCGAAGACGGTCCGCGGGCGACCGACGGCCCATGCCAGCAGGGGACGGTACGCGGACTTCGCCCAGCGAAGCAGAAAGGTGTCCTGCGACGTGAATTTGCGGGCGAGAAACAGCGAAGCCATCACGGGCATCACGGTCACCGACAGGACCAGGGCGCCGAGCAGGGCGGACATGAACGTGAACGCCATCGGCCGGAACATCTTGCCCTCGATGCCGCGCAGTGTCAGCACCGGCAGAAAGACGATGGTGACGATCAGACCGGCGAAGAAGATCGGGGTTCCCACTTCGCCCGCGGCTTCACGGAAGACCGAGAGCGGCACGGCATCGCCGTCGCACGTTTTGCTTTGCGTCCGAACGCCTGACGGTTCGGTGTGGTCCGAACCCTGCTGTTTGCACCGCTGGCGATAGCGCCACGCCTGGCGGAGGCAGTTTTCGACCATCACTACCGCTCCGTCGACGATGATGCCGAAGTCGATTGCCCCGAGGCTCATCAGGTTGGCCGACACTCCGGCCCACTTCATCGCCAGAAACGCGCAGGCGGCCGAAAGCGGGATGGCCGAAGCCACGATCAGCCCGGCCCGCAGATTGCCGATCAACAACAGCAACATGACGATGACCAGCACCGCGCCGCCGCTGATGTTCTCCGCAACGGTGTGGATCGTTTTCATCACCAGGTCGGTGCGGTCGTAGAAGGTGTCGATGTATACGCCGGGCGGAAGTGTCTTTTCGATTTCCTTCATGCGTTCCTTGACCCGCTGGACGACGACGCGCGAGTTTTCGCCCATCAGCATCATGGCCATGCCGATGACGGCTTCGCGGTCGCCGTCGCGGGTGGCGGCGCCTTGGCGGATCATCGGTGCGAAGCGCACCTGTCCCAGGTCCCGCACGCGGATCGGCGTTCCGTCGGCGCGGGTGTCGACCACGATGTCAGCGATGTCGTCGAGGCTGCCGATCAGTCCTTCGCCGCGGATCAGCCACAGCTCGGCCCCGCGGGCGATGTAGCCCCCGCCGGCGTTGGCGTTGTTGTTCTGCAGCACCTCGAACAGTCGTGTCAGCGAGACACCGTAGTTGTGCAGCTTCAGCGGATCGACCTGCACTTCGTAGGTCTTGAAATAGCCGCCGAAACTGTTGACTTCGACGATGCCCGGGACGCTGCGCAACTGGAAGGCGATCTGCCAGTCGAGGATTTCGCGGAGATCCATCGGGGTGTAGCCCGAGCCGGGTTTGGCTCGCACCTCGAACTGATAGATCTCACTCATCCCCGTGGCGATGGGGCCCAGTTCCGGATCGGCCATCCCCGGCGGGATCATTTCGCGGGCCTTCTGCAACCGCTGGTTGACCAGATTGCGGGCCCAGTAGATGTCCGTGCCTTCCTCGAACACGACGGTCACCGCCGAGAGGCCGAAGCGGCTGATGGAGCGGATTTCCGTGACTCGCGGCAGGCCGCTCATCGCGGTTTCGATGGGGAACGTAATGAACTGCTCCACCTCGACCGGCCCCAGCGCCGGTGCCTTGGTCAGGATCTGGACCTGGATGTTGGTCAGGTCCGGGACGGCGTCCAGCGGGAGGTTGACCATGGCGATGATGCCGCCGAACAGCAGACCGATGGCCAGCAGCATCACGACGAAGCGATTGGAGAGAGACCAGTCGATCAACTTCTGAATCATGTCCGGAGATCTCTACAGAGGGGGACGAGGCAACCCGCCGATCGGGCGGGGGGGATCCGGTCACTCTTCTTCGAGCAGGTCCTCCAGTAGCTTCGACTTGAGTGTGAAGCCGCCGCGGATGACGACGCGTTCACCCTCCTTCAGGCCGCTGCGGATCTCGACCCATCCGTCGCTGCGGCGGCCGATCTGCACGTCGCGACGTTCGAAAGTGTTCTGGTCGCGCTGGACGAACACGAACCACGTGTTGCCGTGCCGTTGCAGGGCGGCTTCGGAGACGACCAGCCGCGGCGTGGCGTCTTCCAGCGGCAGTTCGATGGTGACGAACATGCCCGGTTTCAGCCGGCGGTCGGGATTGTCAGCTCGGGCCCGCAGCGCGACGGTGCGGGTGGCCGCATCGACGATGTCGCCGGTGTAGAACACGGTGGCCTGGAACTCTTCGCCGGGATAGGCGTCGCTCCGCAGCCGGATCGTGCGGTTCTGCAGGCTCTTCAGCAGCGGCAGGTGTTCCTCGAAGATGTCGGCGGTGACCCACACGGTGGACAGATCCGCGATGCGGAACATCTCGATGTCGGGGGCGACGCGTTCCAGCAGCACCACGTCCTTCTGGATGATCGTGCCGTCGAACGGAGCGTGGACGACGTAGTACGAGAGGCGTTCGTCGGCGGTCTCCGCGGTGATCTGCTGCAGTTCTTCCGGGGAGTAGCCGAGGATCCGCAGGTTGGCCTCGGCGACGGCCAGTCCGACTTCGGCTTCGTGCAGCGTCTCGCGGGCGCGAATACGGTCGTGCCGCGCGGTGTGACTGATCTGTTCCAGCAGCGCCACCAGCCGCGCCTGAGCGGCGTTGAGCGTCGCTTCGGCGGCCAGCAACTGCTTGCCCGCGGCGATGCCCTGCGCGGCGAGCGATTTGAGACGGTCGTAATCCGCACGCGCCTTGTGGTATTCGGCGTAGGCCGAAATCAGGCTTTCGCGGCTGGAGCCGATCGGACGGTCACGGAAGCGGCGTTCTATTTCCTCCAGCGGCAAGTTGTTTCTGAGCGCATCGATCAGTGCCTGCGTGTTCTCTTCGGTTTCGGTCATCCATTCGTATTCGATGCGGGCGAACTCCAGCCGCACACGTCCCTTGACCAGTTCCAGCTTGGCCCGGCCGACTTCGCGGCTCTGGATGATCGCCAGAGGCTGGTCCTTGCGAACGGTGTCGCCGAACCGCACCAGCACCTCGCGCACGCGGCCTTCCACCAGCGGATAGACGTGGGCCAGCCGGTCTTCGTTCAGTACGACTTTACCCGTGACGATCACCGATCCCCTCAACGGCCGACGCTGCACCGGTTCGGTTCCGATCGCCGTGCGGGCGAGGTCGGCGTCGAGTCGGACGATGCCCTCGGGGTGCTCGTGCCCTTCGGGATGCTCGTGTTCGGCCTCGGAACCGCCTGCCGGGTGTGCATCACCGTCGCCGTGAGTGGATCCATGGGCGTACGCGTTTGCGTTGCCCGGTGTTTGGTTGCCGGGCGGCTGCGCACCGCCGCGATGCGATCGCCACCAGCCGAAGGCTGCGGCCGCCAGCCCCAGCACGATCAGTGCGGCGATCGCCGCCCAACGGGAACGGGCATGTGCCTGGATCGATCGAGTGGTCATACCCATCTGCGCACCTCGAGAGGACTGATGGCTTCGGAGCGATAGCCGGAGAACGGCGGCGGGACCGACGGAACCGTCGAAGACGCTGCTGATGCCCGTGATGCTCTCCGGCGTCATGGTCAGCTCGGGCGTGCAGCCTGCGCGTCCGGTGCCGGCGCGGCACCCGCGCAAACCACGCGGGACGGTAGGACAGCGCCGTGAGCGCCGGCCGTCGCCAGCCGCTGCCGGAGAACGTCGCGATGGCCGGAAGGAGTTGCCGGTCGCTTTTCTCCGTCCCGCAGGCGGCGCTCGCGAAGGAGCTGTGGGCACGGATTTCGGCTGCGCCCGCCCAGTTATGCCGAGGCCATCACGCACACGACGCGGCCGCGGCGCATCAGCAGAGCAACACGCAGAGTTCGATCAGCGGGGCACGGCGCGATCGGACCGCCGTTCGGTGATGAGGAGCCGCGGTGCTGTCAGGAGTGGCGACTGCGGCCGGTGGCCAGTCCGCGATCGCTGCGAGCTGGCGGAGTGAGGCGGGGATTGTGCCGTGCTCGCCGGCGACACACGCTGCGGCGGCGGCCGGCAGTGAATGCGGAACGGCCGGGTGTTCGCCGAACGGCTCGTCCACCGGCACGGGGGCGTCTTCGTCCGGGCAGGGGGGTAGTACCCAGTGGATGTGCCAGCCCGAGGGCGGGACGACCAGCCGCCCGGCACGCATGTGATACCGCTGCAGGTGCTCGGCGAGCGCGGGAGCGTCCTGCGGCGCTGCGCCGTGATGGTCCAGCCACGGCAGCGGACCGTTCCA
>RFHO01000163.1 GCA_003696385.1 Planctomycetota bacterium
GTGGCATCCAGAGCCCTGCACCAGTCCTGGACGGTGCGGGGGTTGTTGGGTTGTTGGACGTGTTGCGCTTCCCAATCGCTGGGAACCATGCACGGGAATTCCCAGCACAACCGGCCGATGACATAGGGATAAGGGTAGTTGTAGATGAGGTTGACGAAGGAAGGGAATGGAACGTAGCGTGCAAATCGTGGTGCGCCACTGTCGTCGAACAACAGGTCACGTGGCAACTCCGGATCAGCGGGCGTGAACAGCTGAAAGACCGAGCTGTCCACTTGCAGAAAGTGGCCTTTTTCCGTGCGTTTGTTGAAAATCTCCTGCCAGAAGCGCGGGCTGGGTGTGTTGCGGGAATCGCAGCACGGCATGCGGAACGCGACAGGATGACTTCCGGGGACGGAAGCCATCAGGTCGACGCAAGCCTCGTACGTGCGGCGTGCGGCAGCAAAGTTCCCTTTCTGAAGCAGCGGGCACGGATGATCCAGCGTGTGGGTTTCCAGGCTGACACCCTCCTGGAGCCACCGCTGCAAGTGCGGGTCCGCCGGGTCGATCCGATTGGTCATGATGCTCAGCCCGGATGGGGCTGGATACCGCTTCAATCGGTCCAGGATCGGGCGCAAGAAGCGCTCGTACCGCTGCACGTCGCGCATGTCGTCGATGGCCAGCACCACCACGGCGTCGATTTTGGGATCCCCGGTCCACTGGTGCGTCGTCAGCCGGGGAAACCCATGGCTGACGTAATACGGGTCGACAGGACCCTGGAGCCAGGCAAGACGATTTCCAGGGTTTGCTGTGCTGCTGGAAACCAGCGTTGCCAGCAAGGCCAGGGACAACGCGGCGTGGACGCTGGAGCGCATGGCGGTTCCCCCAAACGGAAGGTCACGGGAGTTTGCACGGCGCGTCGGCCCCGTATGGTACCAATTCGAGCGCGGCCACCGCGAGGCAGCAGCGCGCTTGGGGGACATGCAGTACTGCTGCGGCGGGGTGGATCCGCGGGATGGGGCGATGCGGTCGGGGCGGCCGGCCCCGTTGGTGAAGCGGACGAGAGTCCACGTGCGGCCGATGCGTCCAGCCCGCGGGCGCGATGATGCGTGGGACCGGCCGGCGCTCAAAATCCGGAGCGATTCACCGGTGGAGGAGGTGCGGCAGGAGGGCTTGGGCTTGGAGGCAGAAGCTGTGTGCCGGCCGGGGTCAGCGGATGTTCCGCGCGAGATGGTCGAGTTCGTCGGCGGTGTGGCTGAGCACATCGGCCGCCTGGACCAGGTGCTGCGTGTGCTGCTGAAGCTGCTGGGCGCCGGCGGCGATGTCGGACATGGCACCGGAGATCTGGCCGATGCCGACGACCTGCTGTCCGGTCACGTCAACGATCTGCTGCATGGCATCGCCGGTGTGGTGGACGACTTCGGCCAGCTTGTTGATGGTGTCACGCGCCTGGGTGACGATTCTCTGGGAGTGTGTGACGGACCTGGTGCCCTGCTCGGTGCTCATCACGGCGCGGTTGGTGGCCTGCTGAATTTCGGAGAGGATTTTGCGGATCTGTTCTGTGGCGGCTTTGGATTCTTCGGCCAGCGACTTGACTTCGCCGGCCACCACGGCGAACCCCTTGCCGTGTTCGCCGGCGCGTGAGGCTTCGATAGCGGCGTTCAAGGCGAGCAGGTTGGTCTGTTCGGCGATTTCGTTCACCGTGGCGATGATCTGCGAGATCGCCTGGGCGCGGTCGGCGAGTGAGACGATGTGTCCGGAGGCGTCGTCGACGCGTGTCGCGACTTCGTTCATGGCTTCCACAGCCTGACGGACGGCGGCGAGGCCATCGTCCGCCACGTGTCGTGCATCGGCGGCTGATCGGGCGATTTCCCGGGCACGCTGCGCCGTTTGTTGTGCGGCCGCTTCGATCTGCCGGATCGCGGAGGTCGTCTGACTGACCGAAGCCATCTGTTCGGTGACGACGTCGGATTCCTCGCGTCCCAGTTGCACGATCTGCTGGCTGGTGGTCGTCAGCTCGCGGACGGCCGCCTGGAGACCCGCGAGCGTCTTTGACCGCTGGTCCGCAAGCCGCTTGCGTTCGGTGATGTCCTGGACCGTTCCGATGAAGGTCTCGCGTCCTTCGATCGTGGCTTCGGTGACGCGGAGCGCAACGGGCAGCGTCGTGCCGTCCTTGCGCCGTCCGGTCACTTCACGTTCGGTTCCGATGATCCGACGCTGCCCCGTCTGGAGGTAGCGCCGGATGTACTCGTCGTGTTCGCGCGCGATCTCGGCAGGCATCAGGCGGTTGACGTTCTGTCCCAGCAGTTCCTCGCGGTCGAATCCGAACATCGTGCAGGCGGACTGGTTGATCAATTGAATGACTCCGTCTGTGTCAATCACGACGATTCCGTCGGCGGTCGAATCGAGAACGCTTTGCAGTTCCTCGCGTCGTTTCTGGATCTGAGCGATCGTCTGTCGCAGATTTTCGGTCATCGCCCGCAGGGCGCCGCCCAGGATGGGCAGCTCGCCGATCGGCGGGACATCGGGAATCGGCGTGTGGAGTTCTCCCGCGGCGATCCGTTTGGCGGCATCGGCCAGCCGCAGCAGCGACGCCGTGAGTGTTCCGGACGCGAGATAATTGCCGACCACTGCAATGCCGACCACCAGCACGATCCACACCAGGACGGTATTTCGAAAGCGTTCGTAGACGGTCATCAGGGAGGCGACGTCGACGTCGGGAGCAATGGCCCAGAAGCGCGTGCGGTCGGCGGGATCGAAGTAGACCTTGCGGTAGATGGCGACCAACGAGCGACCGTCCGGGCGGCGCGAACCGTCGATGACGTTGCGATAGGTGTCCGGGCCGTTCGAACGCGCCAGCAGTTCCGCCCGCACCGGTTTGTCCTGCTCATAGCGCCGGGCCGAAAGCTCGTGCCCGGGATTCCGGGTACACAGCAGGTACCGGCCCTGCTGGTCGACGATGTCCACGTCGGCGTCGCGGATTACGTCGCGGACGCTGCCGAAAAGCTTGTCCGCGTCGACGACGGCCGCCAGGACGACCGTTCCACGCTTCGGTTGCTCGAGCGACAGTGGGGCGGCCACGAAAATTCCGGCACGTCCGCCCGGAAGTGGCAGCAGCACCACGTCCGAGACGAACGGTCGGTCGACGCTGCGCTGCGTTGCGCGGCGGCAAACGTCCCGCAGGATCCCCGGAGGGATCCCCGGGAGTGACGGAGGTGCCGGTGAGTCGGTGGAGCCGCTGGCTGATGACTGCAATTGCGCTCCCTCCGGCGGCGCACGGTACTCGGCCACCAATGGCGTGCCGTCGGGACGACAGAGCAGACACCCTGCCAAGCTCCGTTCCTGGCGCAGGGAAAGCTGGAACAGTTCGTGGACCTGGCGGATTCCGGAATCGGCGGCGGCCGCGTCCCGCTCCGGCGGGGCACTGAGGGCCGCGGCAACCGCCGTGCGGAAACTCGGACTGGTCGCCAACGCTTGAATGGCACCGTGGACGTCCTGCAGCTTGCGCTGCACCACGGACTCGGCGGCTGCGGCTTCCGATTCCAGCCGGTCGAGCATCAACCCCAGCATGACCCGGGCGCTGTGACCGAATGCGAGCCAGCTGACGACGGCGAAGGCGCCGACGAGCAGAACGACCGAGGCGATCGTGATCTGCCAGCGGATCGACATCCGCAGGAATCTCTGGCCGAGACTCATGACGGCACTCCCAGGATCATGCGTCCATCCGGCGCGTCTACTACATTGCGGGGCCGACGTGGAGGTCGCTGCAGTCCGTTTCGGTCGGCGGAATGGTTCCTCCGGTCGCACTCCGTGCTGGGGGGGGTGGCCGCACTCCCATACATGCAAGCAGCACGTGTCTGCGGCCGAATTGCGGCGACATGCGGCCCGGCTCCGGGCTCGTTTGCCCTACCGGGAGATTCCGTGATCGGAAGAGCAGGGCACGAAGTGGTTCGGGGGCGACCCGCCGCCCACGCCGGTGTGGTGACGGACCGGGCCGTTCCAGTTCCGGTCACAGAAGTATGGCAGACATTCGCGAACAGGCACGGGTTGTCGGCTGCATGTGGCGTGATCGTCGCGATACAATCGTCATTGTCCCGCCAGATCCGCGGGTCGCCAGTCGGGTTACGCGGATTTGGCGGTTCGGTCGGGGCTGGAGGGTTCGAACGAGGCAGCGCAGAGCCGGCGCATCCCGCCGAGGTGGAAGGTGACGAACATCGTGACGGATTCGCGGGAGCTGTGGGCGGATATCTCCGGAGCCCCCTTTCTGACCGCCGATCTGCCGGGCGTGGGGGGGCAGTTGAAGCGCGAGCCGGAAGACTTCGTCGTCGAAGAAATACCCGCATACGAGCCGTGCGGTCGCGGCCCGTTCTGCTTTTTGTGGATCGAGAAGCGCGACCTCTCCAGCGAGCAGTTGCTGGATCTGTTGAGCGAGCGGCTGGAGATTCCCCGCAGTGCCGTCGGCCTGGCCGGAATGAAGGATCGCCGTGCGGTGACGCGGCAGTGGGTTTCCATACCGGAGGTCGACCAGGGGCGACTGGCGGGGCTGGAGGGCGATCCGCGGCTGGTCGTGCTCCGCGTGTCGCGGCACACCAACAAACTGAAGACCGGGCACCTGCGCGGGAACCGTTTCATCGTGCGCCTGCGGGACGTCGTTCCCGATGCGGCGTCGCGAGCGGCGGCGATCGCCCGACACATTGCGCAGGCCGGATTCCCGAACTACTTTGGCACCCAGCGGTTCGGAGCCGGCGGACGGACGCTTGCGCTGGGGCGCGACCTGTTGCAGGGACGGATCTCCGAACAACGGCTCTCCCCGCGACGCCGACGGTTTCTTCTGCGATTGGCGCTGTCGGCCGTTCAGTCGTGGCTGTTCAACGGGTGTTTGATCGAGCGGATCCGGACGGGAACGATTCGCCGTGTCCTGCCGGGTGACGTGCTGCAGGTGCGCAGAAGCGGCGGATTGTTTGTCGCCCAAGACGTCGCCCGGGAACAGAGACGCTTCGAGAGCGGGGTAATCGTCCCCACCGGACCGATGTTCGGCCCGCGGATGAAGCGGCCGCACGGACGTCCCGAACGGATGGAGCAGCAGGTCCTCGACGTCGCGGGAATCGACCGGCGGGCGTTTGAAATGTACCCCGGTCTGACCAGCGGAGCGCGCCGGCCATACCTGGTGTTTCCCGAAGCGGTGGAAACTCGTGCGGAGGGCAACGACCTGGTCCTGCGATTCACGCTCCCGCGGGGAACGTACGCGACGGTTCTGCTGCGCGAGTTCCAGAAGACCGCGGGAGCGGGTCCGGTGAGCGAACCGGACGACCGGGACGCGAGTTGCGCGGTGGAGCCCACGGACGATGCTGAGGCCGTGCCGGACGCGTCCGCGGTCGAGTCTCGCAAGGGTCGCGAATGATCGACGAGCGTCGCTGTGGCCGGGAAGCTCGGCGAACGTCCCGTTCGCCGGGGCGTGCCTTCGTGCGGTGCAAGGCGTTCAGCGCACGAGCGTCTCCAGGAGCACGACTTCGGACAGCGGTTCGATTTCCACAGACGGCCCGGCGGCGGGGATCAGAAACGTCTGACCACGCGGCAGCCGGCGGGCGTTCCAGTCGGCCGACGGCGCGGTGGCGGTCTCGTCTGTGGCTTCCGTCACGGTGGCCGAACAGAGGCCGTCGACGACCTGGACGATGCGGCAGACACCTTCTGGCGCCAAGGTGAAGCGGACGGCGGCGGTGTGCCTCCGCATTTCGAAATACGGACATTCACAGAGGCGTTCGACGGTATGTCCGCCGTCGGAATCGCCCGACAGGAGAACGACCGGTTGGACGGGATCCACCGGACCGCGTGCGAAGTCGATGCAGGCGAACGACTCTTCGATGTGTAGCGGTCGAGGTCGTCCGTCGCGGTCCAGCCGGTCCCAGTCGTACAGGCGGAACGTCAGGTCGCTGGATTGCTGAATTTCCGCCAGCAGGATGCCCTCACCGATGGCATGCACGGTTCCTGCGGGAACGAGTACGCAGTCTCCGGCGCGGATGGGCACTCGGTGCAGACATTCGGCGATCCGTTTTTCGGCCACGGCGCGACGCAGAGTGGCTTCGTCGACGCCCTCGCGCAGCCCGACGTACAAACAACTGCCCGGGTCGGCGTCGATGATCAACCAGGCTTCCGTCTTGCCGTTTTCGTTCGGATCGAATTGTTTGGCCCGCTCATCATCCGGATGGACCTGCACGGACAAGCGGTCGGCGGCGTCGAGAAACTTGACCAGCAGCGGAAACTGTCGCGCCGGCCGCCCGACCAGGCCGTGCGGATCCGCAACGACCAGTTCGTGCAGAGTTTTTCCGGCGAAGGGGCCGTCGAGGACGACGCTCTGGTCGTCGCCGTGATCGACGACTTCCCAGCTTTCCGCACACGTGTCGTCGCCGATCGGTTTGTTGAGGACCGTGGCCAGCCGCCGTCCGCCCCAGCGGTATCGGCGGAAGAGCGGATGGAATTGCAGCGGAAGGCGCGTGACAGCCATGAGTGTTCTCCGTGTCGATCGTGCTTCGTGCCGGGGCGTCACAGACACGCCCGGATCGTTGCAGACGCACGCGGCGCGGACTGTCGGGTTTCCGCGACGTGCGTCCACTCGGCTGCGTTGGCGAATGCGCATACGTCGCGGGTCGCGGTGGCGGTACGCCCGCCGCCACACCGCGTGGTGTGTTTCGGCCGCTTCACGACGTCCGCCGTTCCCATACGAAACGAGGTCTGCCGATGCAATGCAACCGCCTGTGCCGCCGGCGCGGCGGAAGCCGGAGCACGCCGGATTGCATGCTTCGGAACGGGCGTGAGAAAAAGCTTTGCCAGCTTTTGACGAAGCTGCTATAAGAGCGTCACAGGGTCGCACCAACCGCCGTTGCACGTTTGGCGGCCAAACGGACGTCAGAAGCGACCGTCGCTGTCATTCCTCCTTTCGTGCCGGATCGGGGCAGTTTCGCCGTGGCCGTCGAATGCAGCTCTTCTTTGAGCCGTTGGACGTGCGATCCTGGACTCTCCACCGTGCGGACCATGGGGCCGCCGTTTTCTGTCGTTCCGCCGCGACGCGTTCGTTGCGACGGAGCGGCGCAGGTGTCGTCACGTTCTTGGGAGAGAACTGGTCATGCTCGAGCGGACGTTGGAATTGTCGATCGGTGACTCGTTCTGGATCGGAAGCCTGCTGGTCACAGTGATCGACATCGACGGGACGAACGTGACAGTGAGCATCGAAGACGACAGCGACGGTGAACGGGAATTCGATGACGAACATGTCGTCCAGCGCGAATTGACGCTGTGTGCTGAACTGTCCGCTGCGGACGACGACTGAGCTCCGGACGGGTCACCGCCGTACGGTCCTCCCGCTTGGGCGCAGGAACCTGCGCCGTGCTCCGTTGCGCGATTCAGCCGGTCGGCTGAAGCGTATTCGGGGGCATCTACCGGGAGCGTCGAATGGCCGTACCGGACTCGTCGCATCCGACGGCGCAACGTGAGCGGCCCCAATGTTTCCGCCGCGACGCTGCTTGGCGTTCGGCAGGCCGGCGATTCCGTTCGGTGCGCGATTCCGCGCCCGCCGTCCGTACATCGCACGACGGCGGCGGCCTTTTCGGATGTCGCGGCACGCGTTCCCGACGTCGGTTTGTCGCGGCGTGCATCGTTTGCGCCGGGGGCGCCGGCATGCCGGCGGGCTCGAAACGCGGCAGAGCCGCGCGGATCGCCGTGGCGGGCTGATTTGACAAAGCGGCGGATCGGCGGCTCAAATCCCGGCTCAGACACGCCATGCGACGGCCGAGTTCGGGAGACGCGATCGATGGGTTTCATTACCGACGATTTTCTGCTGAGCAACAATACGGCGCGGCGGCTGTATCACGAGTTCGCCGAGCACCTGCCGATCGTCGACTATCACACGCACCTTCCGCCGCACGACATCGCGGGCAACCGGCAATTCACGAATCTCGCGGAAATCTGGCTGGAGGGGGACCATTACAAATGGCGATTGATGCGGGCCAACGGGGAACCCGAGTCGGTCTGCACCGGTGATGCGCCGCCGTACGAAAAGTTTCTCGCATGGGCACGGACGGTTCCGCACACGCTGCGCAATCCGCTGTATCACTGGACGCACCTCGAGCTGAAGCGGTACTTCGACATCGATTGCCTGTTGACGCCCGAGAGTGCCGAAGAGGTCTGGAAGCGGGCCAATGCCCGGCTGTCCGAACCGCAGTTGCGGCCGCACGGCATCCTGGAGCGTTTCAACGTGCTGGCGGTCTGCACCACGGACGATCCGGCGGACGACCTGTCCGCACATCGGACGGCGGCCGAATCCGAGTTGGGCACGGCCGTGCTGCCGACGTTTCGGCCGGACAGAGCCCTGGCCGTCGACCAGCCGGAAGCTTTCCGAGCGTGGCTGGAGCGGCTGGAGGCGACAGCGAACACGTCCGTGAACAGTTTCCAGGATCTGAAGGACGCACTGCGGGCCCGACATGACGCCTTCCACGAAGCGGGTTGCCGCTTGTCGGATCACGGGCTGCCGTACTGTTTTGCGAATGCCTGCAGCGATGCGGAGGCCGAGCGCGTCTTTCAGGCGGCGCGGTCCGGGAAGGCCGCTTGCAGGGCGGACTACGAACGATACGCCGCGAATCTGCTGCTGTTCTTCGGCGAACTGGATGCGGAAAAAGGTTGGACCAAGCAATTGCACCTGGGGCCGATCCGCAACGTGAACACACGGCTGTTTCGCCAGGTTGGACCGGACGCCGGTTGTGACAGCATCGGAGACTGGCTGCAGGCCGAAGCCATGGCCGGCTACCTGGATGCGCTGGACAGGCGGGACGCGTTGCCGCGGATGGTGGTGTACAACGTGAATCCGGCAGCCAATTACGTCATCGCGACGATGATCGGTAATTTCCAGGGCGGTGGGATCCCCGGCAAGCTGCAGTACGGCGCGGCCTGGTGGTACCTCGACCAGAAAGAAGGCATGCAGTGGCAGATGAACACGCTGTCCAACACGGGGTTGTTCACGCGGTTCCTGGGAATGCTGACCGATTCGCGATCGTTTCTGTCGTTCACGCGGCACGAGTACTTCCGGCGGGTGCTTTGCGACCTCCTGGGGCGCGACGTCGAGGCCGGTGAGATTCCGCCCGACGATGACGTGCTGAAACCGCTGATCGAGGACATCTGCTTCCGGAACGCGCTGCGATTCCTGCGCCTGCCGTTGAAACGCGAAGCCGGCTGATTCGGACAGACCGTCGCGGAGCGCTTCCGCCGACCGCCGCGGAGCGAACGCAGCCGGCGCCGTGGCTCGGGGCGCGACCGGTGCCGCTGGCCGAGCGGCTCGTCCGATGTCGACGGGCTGCGGCGGATGGCGCTTCCGATTCCCCGTTCCGGCCGCTCGAAGCACGCGACCGCAGGTGCGGCAACGGTCAATGGATGATGATGAACTCCGCGGAGTTCAGGTACGCCCAGAAGGCGTCTTGCAGGAAGGTCAGCCGTAGGCTCCGCGGGGCGACGTCGCCGGTGGACCGCCGCAGCAGATTGGCGAACGCCTGGCGTTCTCGTGCGGTTGCATGGCGGGAAACGACCGACAGGGCGATGGTGTCCAACTGATCGAGCAGCGGTCGGTTTTCGCGAAGCAAACGGCCCAGCAGGTTGTTGGGCCGGGGCGTGAGGATCTGATCGACCAGTTCGCCGTTCATCAGGTCCAGTGCCTGCGGAATCGTGCCCGCGAAAACCACCGCCTCGTCGTTTTCTTCGGTGTCGTACGCCATCACGAAACGCCGGATCCACTGCGCCCTGCGCTTGCGCGCCGTTTGCCATTGCGGGTCGGCATCCAAGGTCAGTCCGGCGGCGGTGAGGACCGAATCGTACACCTGTTCGGCCGTCATCGCCCGTGGATACATCCGCGTGAACAGTGGCGAAGTGCCCTTGGCAGGATCGTCTGCGAGGTTGTCCGGCGTCGCCGCGCTGGTCGACTGGTACGGTCGTGAATTGCAGATCCAGCGAATCAGTTGCTTCACGTCGAATCCCGAGGCGATGAAGGCATCAGCCAAACCTTCGAGCAGTTCGGGGTGCGAGACCGCCGCGTGCGGTCCCATGTCGTCGACCACGGCCGTGAAACCGTATCCCAGGAAATGCCGCCACATCCGGTTGACGAAAGCCCGGGCGAGCTGGCGATTGTCCTCGAAGGCCACGATCCGGGCGAGTTCGGCACGCAAACGCACATTCGGGCGGGGTTCGACCCGGTGCCCCCCGAACTCCGGCAGCGCCACATGCACCACGCCCCGCCGATCTTCGAAATACGTGGGGCCCGCGTCCGACCGATCGATCAGTACCACGCGGCCGCCCTGGCCGTTCTTCCGGACGACCTTCCTCGCCTGCTGGAAAAAGCTGTTGAACTGCCAGAACTGTTGCTGCTTCCAGTCGTTGAACGGGTGGTCGTGACATTGGGTGCACTGAAGCTGCAGCCCCAGAAAGACTCTCGCAGTGATCGCGGTGGCCGGCACGGCCTGGTTGTTCAGGTGTGCCAGGAGAAAATTCGTCGCACCGTTTTCTTCGGCATCACCCTCGGCCGCGATGAACTCGTAAACGATTTCGTTCCAGGGCCGGTTCCGATGAAGCTCACGACGCAGGAAACGTTCCAGCGCATCGCGGTCGGCATCTCCGCGCGGCGTGCGTCCGACCAACGTGTTCGTCCAGACCGTCGCCCAGTGTCCGACATAGTCGGGGTCGTCGAGCAGCCGATCGACCCACCGCTGCCGCTTGTTCGGCGAAGTGTCCTTCAGGAAGGCGAGCAGTCGCTCGCGCGAGGGAATCCGACCGACCAGATCCAGGTGCAGCCGTCGAAACCATTCGGCGTCGTCCGCAACCGGGGAAGGCTCGACTCCGGCCTCTCGCCAGCCGGCTGCGATCCGCTGATCGATCA